>DATNKF010000537.1:0-6550 GCA_035603555.1 Allostellaceae bacterium | reverse complement strand
GTGGACCCTGAGTCGAACCCCGATGCCCGACCCGAAAAAGGGCATGGCAGTCTCCTCGTGCTGGCGCTCTTGGCGCCTCTCGTCGGCGCGGCGGCGGGGCTGTTGGGCGCGATCTTTCGGCTTGCGCTCGAAGAGGCCGATCACTTTCGTGATGTGCTAATCACCTGGGCACATGGCGAGAAACTCGCCGGTTTGCTGTTCGTCGCGGCCGCGTGCGCTGCTGCCTGCGCAGTGGCAGCTTGGCTGGTTCGCCGTGTCGCGCCTGCGGCTTCGGGGAGCGGCATCCCCCATGTCGAGGCAGTGCTGGAGGGAGAGGTGCCGCCGGCGCCGCCGCGCCTGATACCGATCAAGTTCTTTGGCGGAGTGCTGGCGATCGGATCCGGGCTGGCGCTCGGCCGCGAGGGACCGAGCGTGCAGATGGGCGCAACCATCGCGCATATCGTCGGAAAGATCGCCGGGCGCAGCTGGCCCGATTGCCGAGTGCTGCTCGCGGCCGGTGCCGGTGCCGGGCTCGCCACCGCCTTCAACGCGCCGATTGCCGGTTCCGTTTTCGTGCTCGAGGAGCTGGTTCGGAGGTTCGACACCCGGATCGCGATCGCCGCCCTCGGCGCTTCGGCTGGGGCGATTGCAGTGGCCCGCCTGCTTCTCGGTCACGACCCTGATTTCGATGTCGAACCCCTGGCTTATCCCGGCATTCAAGGAGTGCCGTTCTTTGTCGCCCTGGGCGTCGTCGCCGGGTTCGCGGCGATGCTCTACAACGGCACATTGCTCGGTGCGATCCGGCTGGCGGAACGGCTCGAACGCTGGCCGGTGGAACTGCGCGCCGGGGTGATCGGCGCATCGGTCGGGATCGTCGCTTGGTTCGTTCCCCAGTTAGTCGGCGGCGGTGACCCGATTACCCAGCGAGTGCTCGCCGGAGGGGCAGTGGTGGCCTTGATCCCGCTGGCCTTCCTGCTGCGCTTCGTCCTCGGCGCCGTCTCTTATGCGGCGGCGACGCCGGGCGGGCTGTTTGCCCCGATGCTCGTTCTCGGAGCGCAGCTCGGCGCGTTCTTCGGCGCCCTATCCGCGACGGTCTTTCCCGATCTCGATGTCGACGCAACCGCGTTTGCCGTAATCGGCATGGCCGCCTTTTTCACCGGCGTGGTGCAGGCTCCGGTTACCGGCATCGTCCTCGTCACCGAGATGACGGGCGGTTTCACGATGCTGCTGCCGATGCTCGGGGCGTGCTTTGCCGCCATGCTGGTGCCGAACCTGCTGCACGGCAAGCCGATTTACGAGTCACTGCGAGAGCACGCCGCTCGACGTCAATGATTGGGTGGGGCGTCGTTTTCGCCGCTCAGCACCGCGACCGGAAAATCGGCGAGCAGCCCGGAGACGGGAACCTCGACACCCCCATCGACGCTGCCACCGGTGAGCACATCGCGCCAGCCGCCCGCGGGAAGGGCGAGACCAGTGGCGCCCCAATCGGCAGTGCCGTCGCGGTAGAGCCGATGGACCAGACGCGGCACAGCGATAACGAGGCGCTCTTCGCCGCGGCTCCGCATGAACGCGCAGAGGTGTTCGCTGTTGCGGCCCGTCACTTCCAAGGGCTGGTAGTCGCCCTCGGTGAGCAATTCCGGATGGGATCGTCGCAATGCGAGCAATTTCCGCGTCACGGACAATTTCTCGCTCCCGTCCCGGCGGTGTGCGGCAAGATCGGCAACGCAACCCTCACCGATCGCTTCGAGCAGTCCGCGCCGCGCGTTCCAATCGACCGGACGGCGATTGTCTGGGTCGACCAAGCTGAGATCCCACAGCTCGCCACCCTGATAGATGTCGGGCACCCCCGGGACCGTCAGCTTCAATACGAGCTGCGACAAGGACGAAATCGCGCCGAGCGGGGCCAGCAATTCAACGAGATCGTGGAAGTCGGCGAGGAACAGGTTGGGCCGCGAAGCATCTAATGCATTACGAACAAAGCGCTGCAGTGCCGCCTCATACGCGCCATTGGGATTGCTCCAGCTCGACTGCTCCTTCCCCTCGCGAACCGCCTTGATCATGTAGGCTTCAAGCCGCTCGGCGAGATCCTGCATTCCGTCGCGATCGTCTGGAGCTAAGCCCCACGGCCAAGCCCCGAGAAGTGCCTGGTAGAAGAGAAATTCGACATTGCGGTCGGGCACGATCTCGTCGTCGATCTGGCCGCGGCACGAGCGGTTGAAGCGCAGCCAGCGCCTCAGGCGCCGACCCCATTCGCGCGGCATCTCGGAAAGGAGCGCCAGGCGCACCCTTGCATCTTCGCCGCGCTTGGTGTCATGCGTCGCGGTCGTCACCATCGCCTGGGGCCGGGCGCGCAGCCGATCGCGCATCTGATGGTGGAATGCCGCGACCGATAAACCGAAACGGCGCGGATCGCCGCCGACTTCGTTGAGCGCCACCAACCGGACATAGCGGTAGAACGCCGTATCCTCGCACCCCTTGGCCATGACCGGGCCGGTCACCTGCTGGAAATGCATCGCGACGCGGAGTGCTTCCGCTGGCCGCAGATGGAGCTTGTGGTCCGCCAGCTGGCCGGTCAGCACCCCGTGAATGAAATCGAAGATGCTGGTATCGGCGGTGCGCCAACGCTTCTTCGCCTGGGCCAGCGCCCATTCGATGTAGCGGTGGTCCTCGGCGCTGGCGCCGCGCGCCGACACATAAGTGCGGTAGACCGGGAAGGCTGCGACGACCTCTTCGAGGGCCGCGAGCATGCCATTCAACGTGAAATCGCGGGTCCGCCAATCCCGCATCGACAGGCCATGAAGCTCGCGAGCGAGCACGTTCATCTCGCTCGCGAGGTTGACTTGAATGATGCGCTTCTTGCTGGCGTAAAGCACCTCGTCGAAACTTTCGCCGCGATTGGCGATGCGGCGGTAGAGCTGGGTCATCGGGCGCTCGCCCGCGGGATCGACAAAAAGCCCGAGGACCTGATTGGCGAAATCGTAGCCGGTGGTGCCCGCTACCGGCCAATCGGGCAACGTCTCGTGGTGGGCCAGGATCTTTTCGACCAGCACGTAAAGCGGCCCAAACGCCTCCTGCAACCGCTCGCAATAGGCCTGCGGATCGAACAGACCGTCGATGTGATCGATCCGTAGCCCTTGCACGTCGCCCCGCTTGATCAATTTGCCCACCAGCCGGTGGGTTCTCTCGAACACTTCCGGCAACTCCATCCGCAAGCCGGCAAGCTCGTTGATATTGAAGAAACGGCGGTAGTTGATCTCCTCGGCGGCGACGCGCCAATCGGCGATGCGGTACGCCTGGGCCTCGAGCAGGCGATGCAGCCTTTGGAAGCTCTCCGGCTTCCCCTTCCGGCCGTTGAAGCGTGCGAGCGCCGAGGCGATAGCGCCGGCAATCGCCGGATCACGGGCGCGTTCGGCTAATCTCAGCTTCAACTCCGCCGCACAGTCGCGCGCCTCACGATGCGAGAGCGCGCCGAAATCGGCGGCAAGTTTTGCGAGAGGCTCGCCTCCTTGCGCAAGGATTGCCGGGTAGGTATGCGGCGAGATCGGGAGGCGATGGTTGAAATACCAGGCGCTGAAGCTCCCCGGCTCAGGGTCGAAGCGCAGCTCGATCTCGCCGTTTTCGAGGACGACGCCATATTGATCGCCGAGCACCGGAAGCAGCACCCGCCCCTTCAGATCGGGCCGTGTGGCGTCCCAGTTGATGTCGAAATATTCGGCGAACGGCGAGCTCCGGCCCCATTCGAGAACGTCGAGCCACCAGGCATTGTCGGCACCGCCGACGGCCATGTGGTTGGGGACGAAATCGAGGATGAGGCCCATGTCGTGGCGATGCAACGCATCGACGAACGCGCCGAAATCTTCCTCGCCGCCAAGCTCGGGATTGAGCCGGTCATGGTTGACGATATCGTAGCCGTGGGTCGAGCCAGGGCGCGCCTCCATGATCGGCGAAGCGTAGACATGGCTGACCCCGAGCTTGGAAATATAGGGAACGAGGCCGGTCGCGTCGCGAAACGTGAAAGCCCGATGAAATTGCAGCCGATAAGTGGCCCGTATTGCGGCGGCATTCTGTGGCCGGTCGCTCATGTCATGGTTGCAGCAAAACGAAGGTGGCGCTCTGCGGCGCACCGGGTATTCCGGCCGAGGAATAGAGTATCCGCCCAACTTCGCTGAAGCCGGGAGCCGACACCGGCTCAGCAGCAAAGTTCGCGATCAGGCGGAGCTGCGATCCGTCGCCGAGCTCCCACTCGACGATAACGCTTTTCGTGCCAAGCACCCGATAATGTCCGGCAAATTCCCCCATGCCACGCAGCCGAGGAACGATCTCACGTTGCCTGATCGCCAGCAGCCGACGGTACCGCCCTAGCCAGCCCGCATGCGTCTGCTGGGTCGGCTCGGCCCAATCGAGCTTGGACTGCTCGAAGGTCGAGGGCAGTGTCGGGTCAGGGATGTTCTGGCGGGCAGCCGCCTCCCGGAATTCTGGGAAATGAATGAATTCCCTGCGTCTTCCCTCGCGCACCGCGTCGGCAAGGCCTGGTTCGAAATCGCAGAAGAATAGGAAGGGTCGTGCACTCCCCCATTCCTCCCCCATGAACAACAGCGGGATCTGCGGCGACAGCAGCACGATCGCAATCCCGGCATGCAGCGCCGCGCCGGCCGCGCGCGTCGACAACCGGGTTCCAAACGGCTGGTTGCCGACGGCATCGTGGTTTTGCAGAAAAGAGACAAAGGCGGTCGCGGGCAGCGCCGCCGAGGGTTCGCCACGCGGTCTGCCGCCGCGAAACGGCGAGGGCTCGCCCTGATAGGCAAAGCCTTCGGCCAAAGCGCGCCCGAGGTGCTTGGCCGGCTCTGCCGCATAATCCGCATAAAAGCCGACGTCCTCGCCGGTAATCAAAACATGCAGGGCATGGTGCAGATCGTCGTTCCACTGCGCCGTGAAGCAGCCGGGCCGACCGGCCGAACGCGTCAGGTAGCGAGCCTCGTTGCGGTCGTTTTCCAAAACAAGATGGATTTCCCGATCGGTGATTTGGCGACGGACCGTCTGCGCGAGCTCGGTGAGGATATCGGGCACGCTGTCGTCGTGGATCGCGTGGACGGCATCGAGGCGGAGCCCGTCGAAGCCATATTCTTCGAGCCAATAGAGCGCGTTGTGGATCATGAAGTCACGCACCGGCCGCCTCAGCGGACCGTCAAAATCGAGCGCCGCGCCCCATGGCGTATGGTGCCGTTCGGTAAAGAAAGCCGGCGCGATCGCCGGGAGATAGTTCCCCTCTGGGCCGAAGTGGTTGTAGACGACGTCGAGAAAAACCGCGAGGCCGCGCGCATGACAAGCCTCGACCAGACCTTTCAGGTCCTCGGGCCGGCCATAGCGGGACGACGGTGCGTAGAGATAGGTGCCGTCATAGCCCCAGCCGCGGGTGCCCGGAAACGCGGCGATCGGCATCAGCTCGACCGCGGTCGCGCCGAGTTCACGAACATGGTCGAGGTGCCGGATCGCGCCGGTGAAATCACCGGTCTCTGAAAAGGTGCCGAGGTGGAGCTCGTATAAGACGATCTCGTCCCACGAGCGGCCGCGCCATCCTGAGGATGCCCAGACATACGCAGCAGGATCGACGACCTCGCTCGCGCCGTGAACGCCGTCCGGCTGACTGCGTGAGGCCGGGTCGGGATAGGGGTTGCCGTCGACGACGTAACGGTAGCGCGCACCCGGTCCGGCCCGGTCGGTGGTCAAGGCGAACCAGCCTTCAGGTTCGGAACGCATCGGCAGAACCGCGTCGGAAAGCTGCAACGCAATCGAGCCCGCGCCGGGCGCCCACAGGCGGAACCGGACTCCGTCCGGGACCAACTCGGCGCCGAAAGGAAGCTGATGGTGCCGGCGCATCGTCACTCCTACTCCGGCATCGGGGCTGCCCTTGAGCCGCAAGCTCGCCGCGAGCGAGCCGCTCAGTGGAGCCAGGCCGACGGCGAATCCCGGGCTCAATTCAACATTCCACGCGTACTAACGGTTGGGTTTCAAAATCCGCGTCATTCGAGCGGCAGATGCACCAGCAGAAAATAGCCGTTGATCATCAACAGCGACGCGACGACGGCAATGGCACCGCTCAATCTAACAAGTGCACGCGAGGCCGCGACGATGCTCACCGACCCCAACACGATCGCGATCTGGAACAGCGCCTCGGCAAAGTCGAAATTTGGGTCGCGCTCGGTGGCGTGATCGCGCTTGGCCTCCAATTCCTTGGCCTTGGCGAGCAGCTCCTTCTTGCCCTCGCCGGTCGCCGGATCGCTCTCGTAACGCTCGACCCTCGCGCGATAGCGCTTGATCGCATCTTCGATCTTGACCCTCGCCGCTTCCGGCATCCCGGGCTGCGCCAGGAGCTCGGCTTCGAGTTGCTCGGCGGTGAGCTGGTAGACGGTTTGGCGAATATACTTCGATTGATAATAGCCGTAGACGTCGGAGGCTTGGATGTTGGCGCTGAGCATCGTCTTCGTGGCGTTCGACCCGCCCAGCGACGTAATGGCCAGCAGCATTGCGACGACGCCGAGATAAATCCCGGTGAGCTTGCGGAAGTTCGTGT
>DATNKF010000536.1:0-4148 GCA_035603555.1 Allostellaceae bacterium | reverse complement strand
CGCGCCATTTGCGCTCGATGTCGTATTCGCGCGCGAAGGCGAAGCCTCCATAGGTCGACATCGTCGCCTCGGCGGCATGCCATCCCGCTTCGGAAGCCAAGAGCTTGGCCATATTGGCGTCGGCGCCGCACTCCTCGCCGGCGTCGAAGAGAGCCGCGGCGCGGCGGCAGATCATGTCGGCCGCTTCGAGCTCGGCAAAGGCGCGGGCGAGCGGAAACTGGACCCCCTGGTTCTGACCGATCGGGCGGTCGAAGACGACCCTCTCCTTGGCGTAGTCGATGCCCTTCTGGAGGAGCCAGCGGCCGTCGCCGATGCATTCCTGGGCGACGAGGATGCGCTCGGCATTCATCCCGTCGAGGATGTAGCGGAAGCCCTGTCCTTCCTCGCCGATCAGGTTGTCCGGCGGGACTGTGAGATTGTCGAAAAAAACCTCAGTGGTGTTGTGGTTGATCATCGCTTCGATCGGCCGGATCTCGACGCCTTTGCCGAGATTTTCTTTGAGATCGATCAGGAACACCGAAAGCCCATCGGTGCGCCGCTTGACCTCGTCGACGGGGGTGGTGCGCGCGAGCAACAACATCAGGTCGGAATGGCGGGCGCGCGAGGTCCACACCTTCTGGCCGTTGATCACGTATTGATTGCCCTGCCGCACCGCCCGGGTCTTGAGCTTGGTCGTGTCGGAGCCGGTGGTCGGCTCGGTCACCCCGAATGCCTGCAGCCGCAACTCACCCGACGCGATCTTCGGCAGATAGCGCTGCTTCTGCTCCTCGCTGCCGTGCCGCAATAAGGTGCCCATGATGTACATCTGGGCGTGGCCCTGGCTCGCGGTGCAGCCCGAGGCGTTGATCTGCTCGAGGATCACCGCCGCCGCGCGCAATGGCAATCCGGACCCGCCGTATTCTTCGGGGATCAGCGAGGCGAGAAAGCCACTCTGGGTCAGCTCGGTGATGAATTCGGTCGGATAGGCCTGCTCGGCCTCCAGCTTGCGCCAATAGGCGCCGGGATAGCGCTCGCAGATCTTGCCCACCGCCTCGCGCAGCTCGGGATAATCTTCGCCGAGGGCAATCATCACCGGCATGTCGCTCACTTCGCCCTCCTCCTTGCGCCTCCGAGAAAGATAGCCTCACTCCGACCCCGCACCGAGCGGGTCGCCCAAGGTTATCGGCAACCCCGCGGCAGCCCCGGTTCAGCCAAGCTGGCGCACGTCCGTCAGATGGCCGGTGACGGCAGCGGCGGCGGCCATCGCCGGGCCCATCAGGTGGGTCTTGGCGTTCTTGCCCTGGCGGCCTTCGAAATTGCGGTTCGAGGTCGAGGCCACGCGCTCGCCGTTCATTACCTTATCGGCGTTCATCGACATGCACATCGAGCAGCCCGGCTCGCGCCATTCGAAGCCGGCCTCGAGGAACACTCGGTCGAGCCCCTCCTCCTCGGCCTGATGCTTGACAAGGCCGGAGCCCGGCACCACCAGCGCCCGCACACCCTCGGCGACGCGGCGGCCCTTGGCGATTGCTGCGGCGGCGCGCAGATCCTCGATGCGGCTGTTGGTGCACGAGCCAATGAAGACGCGCTCCACCGGCACATCGACGAGCCGCGTATTCGGCGCCAGGGCCATATATTCGAGCGAACGCTGCATTGCCGCTCGCTTCAGCGGGTCGTCGACCTGCGCCGGGTCTGGGACCCGGCCGGTGATCGGCGCGACATCCTGCGGGCTCGTGCCCCAGCTGACGTGTGGTGCGATCTCGGCAGCGTCGAGATGCGATTCTTTATTGTATTTGGCGCCGGGATCGGAAGGCAGGGTGCGCCAATAGGCGACCGCCTGCTCCCAGGCCGCACCTTTCGGCGCATACGGCCGGCCCATCATATAAGCGATGGTTTTTTCGTCGGGCGCCACGAGTCCGGCGCGAGCGCCCGCCTCGATCGACATGTTGCAGACCGTCATGCGGCCTTCCATCGACATGTCGCGAAAGGCGCTGCCGGCGTATTCGAGGATGTGGCCGGTGCCGCCGGCGGTGCCGATCTTGCCGATGATGGCAAGGATGACATCCTTGGGGCTGACCCCGGCGCCGAGGCCGCCATCGACTTCGATCAGCATGTTCTTGGCCGGGGCTTGAATCAAAGTCTGGGTGGCCAGCACATGCTCGACCTCCGAGGTGCCGATACCGAAGGCGAGTGCCCCCATCGCGCCATGCGTCGCCGTATGGCTGTCGCCGCAAACGATGGTCATGCCGGGCTGGCTCAAGCCCTGCTCCGGCCCGATGATGTGGACGATGCCCTGGTTGATGCTGTCGACCGCGAAATACGGAACGCCGAATTCCTTCACATTGCGCTCCAACGTATCGACCTGCAGCTTCGATTCCGCGTCGTCGATGCCGCGGCTGCGATCGTTCGTCGGCACGTTGTGGTCGGCCACCGCCATCGTAGCGTCAGGTCGGCGCACCTTGCGGCCGGCGAGCTTCAGCCCTTCGAAGGCTTGCGGTGTGGTGACCTCGTGAATCAAGTGAAGATCGATGTAGAGCAGGTAGGTGCCTTCGCCCTGCGGGGCGACGACATGACTCTCCCAGATCTTGTCGAAGAGGGTGCGCGGCGGGGCCATGACGGCTCCCCTATTCCGGATTGGTATTTGCGGGCGCCGCTTCGGCAGCGGGCCGCAGGCTGGAGCGGGCTCGCTCGACGATGCGCGCCCGTTTGCCGGTGAGGCCGCGCAGGTAATAGAGCTTCGCCCGGCGGACCACCCCGCGACGCACTACTTCGATCGCGGTGATCCGCGGCGAATAGAGCGGAAAGACGCGTTCAACTCCCTCGCCGTAGGAAATCTTGCGCAAGGTGAAGTTCGAGTTGATGCCGGCGTTCTTGCGGGCAATGCAAACTCCTTCGAAGGCCTGGACGCGCTCGCGCTCGCCTTCGATCACCCTGACCATGACCCGCACCGTATCACCCGGCTCGAATTTCGGCACAGGCCGGTTGGCGGCGAGCTTTTCGACTTGCTCGCGCTCGATTTGCTGAAGAAGATTCATCACTCCACCTCTCGATCCCTGTCGCCGGCGCGATGCCGCGCCAGATAGCGCTTCCACAAATCGGGACGGCGCTCGCGGGTCAGCCGCTCGGCCTCGGCCCGGCGCCACTCCCCAACCCGCCGATGGTCGCCCGACACCAGCACCTCCGGCACCCCGCGCCCCTCCCACAGTTGGGGACGGGTATATTGGGGGTACTCAAGCAAGCACTCGGTGAAGCTCTCCTCGGCGAGCGTCTCGAGGCGCCCGACAACCCCGGGCAAAAGCCGCACGCAAGCGTCAATCAGCGCGATCGCCGCCGGCTCGCCGCCCGAGAGCACGAAATCGCCGAGGCTCAGCTCCTCGATCGCGCGGGCCTCCAACACACGCTCGTCGACGCCCTCGAAGCGCCCGCAAATCAACGTCACGCCAACCCCCGCGGCCAGCGAGCCCACTCGCTGCTGATCGAGCCGTTCTCCCCGTGGCGACAGCAGGATCACCGGCCCGACCCCACGCGATCCGCCGACCGCCGCGTCGAGCACATCCGGCCGGATCACCATGCCCGGCCCTCCGCCGAACGGTGCATCGTCGACCGAGCGATGTTTATCGCGCGCGAAATCCCGGATGTCCACCGTTTCAAGCCGCCACAACCCCGCGCGCAATGCCTTGCCGGCGAGTGAATAGGCGAGCGGGCCCGGCAGCATCTCGGGAAAGATCGTCAGCACCGTCGCCCGCCAGGTCATGGCTTGCTCTCGTCGAGCAATCCCGGCGGCGGGTCGAGCACCAGCCGTCCGGCGGCAAGTTCGATGCTCGGCACGACCGCCCGGGTGAACGGCACCATGACCGGCGATGCATCGGGACGCGTCAATTCGAGCGTGTCGCCGGCGCCGAAATCGTAGATCGCACGCACCCGCCCCACCGGCGTCCCGTCGCCCAGCACCGCCTCCAGACCGATCAGATCGGCATGATAATACTCCTCGGCCTCGGTCTGCGGCAGTGCCGCCCGAGGGAGATGGAGCCGCAGCCCGCGCAGCGCCTCGGCCTGGTCGCGGTCTTCGACGCCCGAGAGGTGCGCGAGGACGACACCCTTCGCTGCGCCGATCAGCTCCAGCTCAAAAGAGCGCCGCCCGCTATCGTCAGCGAGCGGTCCGTAATGTG
>DATNKF010000535.1:0-2386 GCA_035603555.1 Allostellaceae bacterium | reverse complement strand
ATGCGCGTACTGCCTCGCCTCAACGAGGCGGTGAACGAAGAATGGATCTCTGACAAGACCCGTTTCGCAATCGACGGGCTGGTCCGGCGGCGGCTCGATCGTCCCTACATCCGCGGCGACGGCCAACTGCGCGAGGTTGATTGGCGGGAGGCCCTTGATCTTGTCGCGGATCGGCTTAAGCAGGTTCCCGGGGAACGAATCGCGGCGATCGCCGGCGATTTGTGCGACGCCGAGTCGATGTTCGCGCTGAAGGAGCTCCTCGCCCGGGTTGGAGCGACGAGCCTCGATTGCCGCCAAGACGGCGCCAAGCTCGATCCGCGTTGCCGCGCCGGCTTTCTGTTCAACACGACGATCGCCGGCATCGAGAGGGCGGATGTTTGTCTGCTCATCGGCACGAACCCGCGCTGGGAAGCCTCGTTGGTGAACGCGCGGTTGCGCAAGCGCTATCTTCAGGGGGGTTTCCGGGTCGCCGCGATCGGTCCGCCTCTTGATCTTACATTTCCGGTCGAGATGCTGGGCGCCGGCGGCGAAACGCTGAGCGCGCTAGCGAGCGGGGATCATCCCTGGTCAGAACGGCTGCGCGACGCGAAAAACCCGATGATCGTGCTCGGGCAGGGGGCGCTGTCACGGCCGGACGGCGCCCAAGTGTTGGCGGCGGCAAGGATGGTTGCCGAGAGCTGCCACCTCGTTCGCGACGACTGGAACGGGTTCAATGTCTTGCATTATGCCGCGGCGCGCGTCGGCGGGCTCGATCTCGGATTTGCTCCCGGACCGGGCGGGCACGACCTCGGCGGCATTCTGGCCGGATGCAAATCGGGCGATGTCGAGGTTCTCTACATGCTGGGCGCCGACGAAATCGACACCAGCGACCTCGTTGGAGCATTCGTAATCTATCAGGGACATCACGGCGATCGTGGCGCGCGCCACGCCGACGTCGTCCTGCCGGGGGCTGCCTACGCCGAAAAGGACGGCACTTACGTCAATACCGAGGGACGCGTGCAGCTGGCGCGTCGGGCTGTCTTTCCGCCTGGCGACGCGCGTGAGGATTGGCAGATTCTTCGCGCCCTGTCCGGCGCCCTCGACCAGCCTCTTCCTTTCGACACACTTGGCGAGTTGCGCCGCTGCATGCGGCAAGCCTGTCCAATCCTTGCCGAGACCGACTTGGTGAGGCGCGCCTCCTGGGAAGATTTTGGCGAGCCCGGACCGATTGACCCGACCCCGTTTGCCTACGCGATCAAAGATTTCTACCGGACCGACCCGATCAGCCGCGCCAGCGAGACGATGGCGCAGTGCAGCGCGATCGGCCTTCCGTTGCAACGCCAGCTAGCGCCGGCGAGGACCGGTACGCTTGGCTAGCTTTTGGACCGGTTACGCTTGGCCCACCGTCATTACCGTCGGCGAAGTCATCGCGGTCGTCGTGCCGCTGCTGGTCGCTATCGCCTATCTCACCTACGCCGAACGCAAAGTGCTGGCGTTTTCCCAGCTCCGCAAGGGCCCGAACGTCGTCGGCCCATTCGGTCTGCTGCAGCCTTTTGCCGACGGGCTCAAGCTGCTCGTCAAGGAGACAGTGGTTCCGAGCCAGGCGAACCGGGTGGTGTTCATCATTGCGCCACTCGTGACCTTCACCTTGAGCCTTGTCGCCTGGGCGGTCATCCCCTTCAGCCCCGGGGTGGTCATCGCCAACATCAACGTCGGGGTGCTTTACATCTTTGCGATCAGCTCGCTCGGCGTTTACGGGATCATTTTAGCCGGTTGGGCATCGAATTCCCGTTACGCGTTTCTTGGCGCGCTGCGCTCCGCCGCGCAGATGGTTTCCTACGAGGTCGCGATAGGCTTCGTCCTCGTCACCGTGCTGCTTTGCGCCGGTTCGCTCAACCTGAGTGAGATCGTTGAGGCGCAGCGCCACATTTGGTTCGCCATCCCGCTGTTGCCGATGTTCGTCATCTTTTTCATTTCGGGATTGGCCGAGACCAATCGCGCGCCGTTCGACCTGGTCGAGGGTGAGACCGAGATTGTGGCCGGCTATTTCGTCGAATACTCGGCGATGGCCTTCGCGCTGTTCTACCTCGGCGAATACGGCAATATGATCCTGATGAGTGCTATGACGAGCGTGCTGTTCCTCGGCGGCTGGCTCGCTCCTTTTGGGGTGGCACCCTTCACCTGGGTCCCCGGCCCGATCTGGTTCGCGTTGAAAATCGGCTTCGTGCTGTTCTGTTTCCTATGGGTGCGTGCGACCTTCCCACGATTCCGCTATGACCAACTGATGCGGCTCGGCTGGAAGGTGTTTCTGCCGTTTTCACTGCTCTGGCTGGTGCTGACAGCGGGTGTGTTGGTCACCGCGGGGTGGTTGCCGGCGCGCTAATCGGCCAACGAGCGGAGGATCGAT
>DATNKF010000534.1:0-2342 GCA_035603555.1 Allostellaceae bacterium | reverse complement strand
CGGGTTGGTCTCGGCCCTATAGTATTTTGCCGTCGAAGCCTAAGAAATCTCGGAAAGGAGCACATCATGAAAGAGGGTCATCGGTTTGTCGATTGCGACATGCACATCATGGAGCCGATCGACCTGTTCGACAAATATCTCGACCCGGCCTTCAAGGATCGGGTCACCTCCTCGCAGCGCCGCGTCGACGGCGGCAGCACCGGCATGCGCGGCCGTCCGTTGTGGTTCTTCGACGGCGCCCCGCTCAGCAACGACGGCAACATCTCGCAGTACAACCGTACCCGCGGCCCGCTCGTCTCCGGCCGGGCCAACAAGAACGTCATGTTCGCGGTCGAGCGCGGCTACGACGCCGAGGCTCAGGTCATGGGCATGGAGATGGAAGGGATCGACATCGCGGTGCTGTTCCCGACCATTGGGCTGTCTTTCCTGGGCCGCGACAACATGGAGCCGCAATTCTCCGCCGCGATCTGCCGGGCCTATAACGACTGGCTGCACGATTTCTGCGAGCATAGCCCCGACCAGCTGAAGATGGCGGCGATGCTGCCGATCCACGATGTCAACCTCGCCTGCCAGGAACTGCACCGCTGCGTCAAGGAATTGGGCGCGGTCGGTGCGTTCGTGCGGCCCAATTATGTCAACGGACGCTACTGGCACTCGACCTATTGGGATCCGCTCTACAGCATGCTGCAGGACTACAATGTCCCGCTGTGCTTTCACGAGGGCACCGGCTCCTACTATTCGACGATAGAGCCGAGGTTTGGCGAAAACCGGTTCATGCGCCATGTCGCCAGCCACTCGACCGAGATGCAGCTGGCGCTGATTGCGCTGATGCTGGGCGGCATCTTCGAGTTCTACCCGCGGCTCAGGGTCGCGTTTCTCGAGGCTCAGAGCTGGTGGGTGCCGGGCCTCCTGGGACGCATCGAGTGGGATCTGCGCCAGCATCACGACGCCGACGCGCCCTACCTCAAAATGTCGCCGCTCGAATACTGGCAGCGCAACTGCTTCTCGGCGATCGAGAGCGGCGAGCGCGAGGTCGGCTCGGTGGCCGAGCTCTTGGGTGGGGCCGACAATATCTGCGTATCGACCGACTTCCCGCATTTCGATTTGAGCTTCCCCGACGTCTCGACCCGGGTGCTGACCAACCCCAGCATCACCCCCGAGCTCGCCGGGAAAATCCTCTTCGGCGGGGCGCGGCTCTACGGCTTCGGCAAGGACGATTTCGCCAAGGCCGACGCCGCGGCCAAGCGGCGCGGCAACCAAGCCGCCCGCCCCTAAGCGGTGGGGAGGCTCTGCTGCTTATGGTTGTCTAGTATATGACGCCCCGCTGCACCTGCAGCGGATCTGCAGCGGGACCTCCTCTTCAGGTTGTAGAGCTCGAATGCGGCCAGGCCGTAGCACCTCCACCAGGGCTCCAATCAGCCGTGAAATATGTCACGCTAATTAGGCAATTTTGCGATCGTGTTGTTCCCGACCTTGGTGCTCGCGCCTATACGCGGCCGCCGTTGCAAGAGCGACGAGACGAAGCGATCTCGATCGACCGAGCCCGCCGGTATTGCCCGAGATTGCTTTGCTGCGCTCGCAAAGACGCGGGACCAACCTAAGGCGGAGAGGAGATTGATATGGCTTCGGGGAGCAGCATGGCGACGGCGAAAGCAGAAGGTGCGGTTCCTGATTTTCTGCGGATGGACCAGCCGGTTGGCTCGGACGCGGCGAACGTCGAGAAAACCGGGAACTGGCACGGCTGGCCGACCAAGGACATCACACCGGTCACCCTGACGGACGACGAGGGTCGGACTGTGCGGATCCGGACGCCGGTGATGGATTTGGAGGGGCTCATCACGCCTACCGATCTGCACTACACCGTCCAGCATTTCGCAGTGCCGCCGGTGGTCGAGACCGGTACCTGGGAATTGAAGATTTTCGGCGAGGTCAAGAACCCGCTGACCCTAAACTTCGATCAGTTGCGGCGCTTGCCCGGCCGCAGCGTCCGCACCGTTATGGAGTGCTCCGGCAGCGACGCCACCTTCTTCGAGTACCTCAAAGGCGAGGGTCCCAAACCCTCCCGCACCCAGGAAGGGATGATCCTCAGCGCCAGCGAGTGGACCGGCGTGCCCTTGGCCGCGGTGCTGCACGAGACCGGTCTCACCGCCCGGTCGCTCTACGTGCGCGCCGAGGGCAGCGATTTGGGTGTGCCGCCCACGGCCGCCGAGGGCACCAAGCCCTTCTATTACGACAAAGGTCTGCCGATCGAAAAGGCGCTCCACCCCGACACCATCCTGGCCTGGGCGCAGAATGGCCAGCTGCTGGAGCACCTCCACGGAGCCCCGGTGCGTCTGCTGGTG
>DATNKF010000533.1:0-2889 GCA_035603555.1 Allostellaceae bacterium | reverse complement strand
GCGACGGGCGCCATTGCCGTCCGGCCGCTGCCGAACGCTTCGCGTTACGGGGTGGTCGAAATCGACGGCATCCGAGTGACCCGGTTCCGCGAGCGCCCGGAGCGCTCGGAAGGGGGGCTCGTGAACGCGGGGCTCTATTTCTTTCGCCGGGCGCTGGCCGACGATCTTGCGCCCTGCTGCTCGCTCGAAGCAGAAGTGCTGCCGGCCCTCGCGGATCGCAAGAGGCTGCTGGGGGTGCCATTCGACCGATACTTCATCGATATCGGGGTACCCGACTCGTTTGCCCGCGCGCAACATGAGGTGCCGGCGCAGCGGCGCCGTGCAGCCGTCTTTTTCGACCGAGACGGGGTACTCAACCATGATGACGGCCATGTCGGCTCGCGGGATCGGTTCCGCTGGACGGAAGGCGCCAAGTCGGCGGTTAAATTGCTGAACGATGCTGGGCTCTTCGTCTTCGTCGTCACCAACCAAGCGGGAGTCGCCCGAGGATTTTATGCGGAGGAGGATGTTCGGACTCTCCATGCACAGCTGGAAGCTGAGCTCGCGGTCTCAGGAGCCCATTTTGACGACGTCCGCTATTGTCCCTACCACCCCGAAGCCGCGCTGCCGGCTTATCGCCGGGTGAGCGACTGGCGTAAACCCGCACCGGGGATGATCTTGGATCTTCTGCGTTGCTGGCCCGCTGACTTGGCGGCGAGTTTTTTGATAGGCGACCGGGAAACGGATTGTGCCGCCGCCGCCGCTGCCGGGCTCGAGAGCCACCTGTTCGCCGGCGGCGACCTCTCCTTGTTCGTCTCGAACCTGTTGGCGCGCCGGCCCACTCGGTCTCCCTCCGACGCCACTGCGTAACTTGGGGACTGCCCGGGTGGGCAGCCGCTTACACTCTGGATTTGCTGAACACGAACGGCTAAGCTCAACCATTGCTTGTGGAATGGTTAATCAATGGTCGCGCGGGTTCGGACGGTGGCGTTCCACGGCGTCGAGGTCATCGAGGTCGAGACGCAGGTGACGATCGCCTCCGGCTTGCCTGCCTTCACCGTGGTCGGACTGCCGGACAAGGCAGTTGCCGAGTCGCGCGAGCGGGTACGGGCGGCACTCGGCGCCTTGGGCCTCGCTTTGCCGTCAAGACGGATTACCGTCAACCTTGCCCCGGCCGACGTTCTTAAAGAAGGCAGCCATTTCGATCTGCCGATCGCCTTGGCCCTGCTGGCGGCGATGGATGTTTTGCCGGTGGACGAGCTTGGCCTCTACACGGTGCTAGGGGAGCTGTCGCTCGACGGCTCTCTGACCAGCGTCGCCGGGGTGCTGCTGGCAGCGCTGGCTGCGGCAAGCCGAGGCAGCGGCGTCATCTGTCCCGCCGGTTGCGGAGGCGAAGCCGCCTGGGCGGGCGAGATCGAGGTCATTGCCGCGCCGAGCTTGTTGGCGATCGTCAACCACTTCAAGGGTACCCAGCTCCTGCCTCCGCCGGAGCCGCGTCTTGCCGCCGCGCGCCCGGCGGGCCCCGACCTTCAGGATGTCAAGGGCCAGGAAAGCGCCAAGCGCGCGCTCGAGATCGCCGCGGCAGGCGGGCACAATCTCCTGATGGTCGGGCCTCCGGGATCGGGCAAGTCGATGCTGGCGGCGCGTCTCCCCGGCATATTGCCGCCGCTCGAACCGGCCGAAGCACTAGAGCTCGGAATGATTCGGTCGGTTGCCGGCGGGTTGCGCGGCGGCGAACTGTCGCGCGAGCGACCGTTCCGCGACCCGCATCATTCCGCCTCGCTGGCCGCGCTCGTCGGCGGCGGACCGCGCGCCCGCCCGGGCGAGATCTCCTTGGCCCATCAAGGGGTACTGTTTCTCGACGAGCTGCCCGAGTTCAGCCGTGCGGCCCTTGAAGCGCTGCGCCAGCCGCTCGAGACCGGCCGGGTCACCATTGCGCGCGCCCAACGACACGTCACCTACCCGGCTCGGTTCCAGCTGATTGCTGCGATGAACCCCTGCCGTTGCGGTAATTTGGCCATATCGGCCTGTGCCCGAGCACCGCGCTGTGCCCAGGATTACCAGGCCCGGATATCAGGTCCGCTGCTCGATCGCATCGATCTTCACATCGACGTTCCCGCGGTGCTGCCGGGGGATCTCGCCCTGCCTCCACCGGGCGAGAGCACCGCCCAGATTGCTCATCGCGTCGCCGCCGCCCGCGCCCGCCAAGCGCGGCGCTACGCCATGCTGCCCGCCGAGCAGCGCATTCGGACCAACGCCGAAGCCGATGGTTCGTTGCTGGACGAAATCGCCACTCCCGAACCGGCTGGCCGCGCCCTACTCCTCCGCGCTGCCGAGCGATTGCCGCTCTCGGCGCGCGGCTACCACAGGGTCCTGCGCGTCGCCCGCACCTTGGCCGATCTCGAAGGCTCGGATTGGGTGGGCCGCCGGCACGTGGCAGAGGCGCTGAGCTACCGCCGGCTAACCGTCCTGCCCGAAAATGCGATGTGAGCGAGAAACGGCGCCCCATGTGGTTTTTGCATGCCGCCCCTGCGGCTTTCGAGGGAACGCTAACTGTTACGGACCGTTACTCTCGTTAATGGAAGAGACACAGAGCGCCATGAACACCTCATCCCGTCCTTTGATCTGCCCTATTGCCGTCTGCGGAGCGCGCTTTTTGCTGCCTCCCCTGGAGGATCAAATCGCCGATTTCCTGGACGGCAGAACACATGGGGAAGGCCTTTTTCATGCGCTCTACGACCATGTCCTCGATGAACCCATTCCCGAACGGATGCGCGGCCTCTTCAAGTAGCAAGCCCACCGAGTGCTCGGCCTAACCTAGGGCTGATCGGGGACGAGCGGCGGTGCGCCACCGCCGACCTCGTCCCAAATTCTGATTTTATGCGTCGGCGCGCGGATGAAGCCGAGGCT
>DATNKF010000532.1:0-6470 GCA_035603555.1 Allostellaceae bacterium | reverse complement strand
CTGGACAAGCTTTTCGTCGAGCCGCGACGAACTCGCGCCGGGGTCGGGCGCAGGCTGCTCAGGCACGCCATCGCGGAGGCAAGGCAGCGAGGTGCCCGACGGCTGACGATCTTGTCCGATCCGTTCGCAGCGGGTTTTTATCAGCGCAACGGCGCGACGCGCATCGGCGAGGCGCCCTCCGATGCCGTACCCGGGCGAATGCTGCCGCTTTTCGAGATCGACTTGACCGAGGCGCAGTGAGTTCCCCATTGCTTATCAGCCGAACCGCCTACCAGATAACCGGGCGTTACTCCATTGTGTCCACCAAATAGAGATGTCACCGTCTCTGCCATTTACAAATGTCACTGAGGGCGGGCGCGGAGCCCTTGCGCAGCGCAGCGCCCGACCGGCGCCCGATTGACCGGAGCTCGCAACCGCACCCGGTGTTCTACTGGGCGAGCGTTAGCTTGCTCGGCTCGTAGAGCAATTCAGCCGACTTTGATCTCGGCATTCTAGCTGCCGACTGACTCCTCGGCGCGGCTCATCCCGCTCAAGGAACCCGAGGTCGGACTTGCCCTTGGCCGGAGTCACGACGGGACGGACATCCCCATCGCAAGGCAGGTCGGTCAGGAACATGATCCCGGGCTCGTGGGTGATCATCAGTTCCGGACGCGACTCCGCGGCGCGCATCTCGGCGGGCGAGCGGTTCGGCGACCCCCATACGTGGACTAAAATAGGCGATGTTCCTTTTAACAAACCCATCTCAGTATATAGGTCAGGAAGATGATGATTGCCGTGGAGGCGGAGCGCCCTTCCCCATGCCTTTTATCGACCAGCCAGCCCCGGCCGCGATGGTGGGGATGACTGACTCATCTCTGGTCGACCTGAAGATCTCACGGAGTGGTTTCCATCCGAACCACACAGCGCCAGACAAAAATAAAAACAAAATTCCGAATGGATTCAGTACATGACCACCGCTGAGAGCGCCGTCCCAAAACGCATAACCCGCTAAAAGCAGCGCCACCGTGGTTATTAATACTCTGATAATCATAGGAGCCTCCCGTTCAGTGATCTTTCTTTCGGTCTGATGGCTTGCGATCCGGCTTGGCCTTCGCGATTTTGTCCCACGAAGAGCATGTGGGGTTTGTCAAAGGGGATATCACCATAAAATAACTCTACAACCTCTATAGCAGGCTTCAAACCGCACCGGTTGTCTACCGAGCGAGCGCCAGCTCGCTCGGCTCCTAGAGCAATTCAGCCGACTTTGAAGAGTCGGGCGTCACGTTGATCGCGCCGACGCGGCCCACTGCGACGCTCAGGCCCGCGACGCAGCTGTTCATTGCGGATCATCGCCAATATCGGCCCCAACCTCTTGTTGTCGGCGATGGCACCTTGGTCGACCTGTGGGACGGCACTGACATTTGCACGTTGGGCCTACAGCCATTTGTCGCATAATATATATTATGGAAAATAGATAGGACGCACCGCACTTCACTTTGGGTCCGGCAGCTCGATGACGAGCCCATCCTGGCCGGGCTCGACGCCGTTCGGCAATTCGCCGCTGACCTCGCGGTAGTCGAGGCTCTGATCCATGTGCGTCAGCACGGCGCGCCGCGGCCTGACGCGGGCGATCCAGGCCAATGTCTTTGCCAGATGCGAGTGCGTCGGATGCGGTTCGCGGCGCAGGCAGTCGACGATCCATAGCTCGACACCCGCGAGTGCCGCGAAGGCGTTGTCGTCGAGTTCGGTCACGTCGGTCGAATAGGCAAATGTCCCGATCCGAATACCCAATGTCGTGCTAAAGCCGTGATCCTGTACGAACGGCACTATCGGGATGCCACGAACCTCGAACGGGCCGGTGATCTCGTGCGGCACCAAGGTCGGCTTGTAATACCGGCCCGGCTCCTCGACCGGTCTGAGCACGTAAGCGAAACGACGGCTGATTTCGGCCAGCGTTTGGGTATCGGCATAGAGGGGGATCGCACTTCGCATCAGCCGGTTCACCACGCGCAAATCGTCGATCCCGTGGAGATGATCGGCATGCGCGTGGGTCAGCAGCACCGAGTCGATTCGTGCAACTCCGGCATCGAGGAGCTGCTCGCGCAGATCAGGTGAGGTGTCGATCAGGATGATCGTCGCGCCGATCTCGACCAGAACCGAGACGCGGCGGCGACGATTGCGGGGGTCGCCGGGATCGCACCGACCCCAATCGGGCCCGATCGCCGGGACCCCTGTCGAGGCGCCGCAGCCAAGGATGGTGACCCTCATCGCGCCGGCGGGCTTGCCTTGGCGAACAAGCGAAAGAAATTGGCGCTGGTCGCTGTGGCCAGAGCTTCCGGTTCGATCCCCTTGAGGTCGGCCACCGCGGCGGCGGTGGCGGCGACGAAGGCCGGCTCGTTGCGCTTGCCGCGATACGGCACCGGGGCGAGATAGGGGGCGTCGGTCTCGACCAGCAGCCGTTCGAGGGGCACATCGCGCACAATCGCGCGCAGGTCCTCGGCATTGCGAAACGTCACGATGCCGGAAATCGAGATGTAGAAGCCGAGTGCCAATGCGGCCTCCGCGAGGGCGCGTCCGCTGCTAAAGCAGTGCATCACACCGGGCGGCGGCCGCTCCTCGTCGAGGATGCGGGCAACCTCGCGATCGGCCTCCCGGGCGTGGATAACGAGCGGCAACCCGGTTGCACGCGCCGCCGCGATATGGGTGCGGAAGACTTGCTCCTGGACATCCCGAGGGCTCAGATCGTAATGGAAGTCGAGCCCGGTCTCGCCGATCCCGACGACTTTCGCATGGGCGGTGAGTGCAATCAGCTCCTCCGGCACCAATTCTGCGTGATCCTTTGCCTCGTGCGGATGGGCACCCACAGAGCACCACACCTCGTCGTGCGCCTCGGCGATCGCCCTCACCCCGGGAAACTCGTCGAGCCGCGTACCGATCGTCAGCATCGTCGCGACCCCTGCCGAGCGGGCGCGCGCGATGATTGCGGCGCGCTCCGTGACGAAATCCGGAAAATCCAAGTGGCAATGACTGTCGACGAGCATGGGCCCTGCCCTCGCCTTTGTTATCCGGCTTTCGCTTCGACAAAGCGCGGAAAGATCCCTTCGGGCTTGGGCAGCGGCGTCCCCGGCACCAGGGGGGTTGCATCGAGTGCGGTAAAGCGGCGGTCGGCATCGGGTACCGCGAGCTGGTCCAGTAACCTCCGGGCGGCAGTCGGGATAAAGGGTTGCGCCAGGATCCCAAGATGGCGGATCACCTCAGCCAGGGTGTAAAGCACAGTCCTCATCCGTGCCTCATCGGTGCGGCGCAAGGCCCACGGCGCTTGCTCGTCGACATAGCGGTTGGCCTCACCGACGACACGCCAGATCGCCTCTAGCGCGAGGTGAAAGGCCTGCTCGGAGACATGCCGCCTTACGGTTTCGAGGAGACCGCCCGCCGCGCTCAGCAACGCCGTATCGGCGGCCGAAAACGTCGCCGGGTCAGGGACTTGCGCACCACAATCGCGGTTGATCATAACCAAAACGCGCTGCGCCAAATTGCCGAAATCATTGGCGAGATCGCCATTGAGCCGACCGACCACCGCGCGATGCGAGAAGTCGCCATCGCTGCCGAACGGCAGCTCGCGCAACAGGAAATAGCGAGCGGGGTCAACCCCGTATCGCTCGACCAGGGCATCCGGTGGGATGCCGTTGCCGAGGGATTTCGACATCTTCTCGCCTTCGACGGTCCACCAGCCATGGGCGAAAATTCGGCGCGGCGGTTCGAGCCCCGCCGCCATCAGAAACGCCGGCCAATAGACCGCGTGGAAGCGCAGGATATCCTTACCTACAATATGAAGAGCTGTAGGCCAAAGTGTTGAAAATTCTGAATTGTCGGCACGAGGGTAGCCAAGCGCGGTAATGTAGTTTGTCAGCGCGTCGAGCCACACATAGATCACGTGGTTGGGGTTCTCGGGAACCGGGATCCCCCAGCTGAAACTGGTTCTCGATATCGACAGATCCTTCAACCCCGCCCTGACAAAGCTGATGACCTCGTTGCGCCGGCTGCGCGGGGCGATCGCATCGGGATGGGCCTCATAGTACGCCAGCAGCCGCTCTTGCCAAGCCGAGAGCCGAAAGAAGTAGTTCTCCTCTTCGAGCCATTCGACTTCGGCCCCGGTTGGCGCCTTTCCATCGATCAGCTCGCTCTCGTCGTAGAAGGCTTCGTCGCGTACGCAATACCAGCCGGCAAAGCGGCCGAGATAGATTTCACCCCGCCGCTCGAGCTCTTGCCAGAGCGCCTGCACCCCCCGGATATGGCGCTCCTCGGTCGTGCGGATATAGTCGTCGTAGCTGATGTCGAGCAGCCGGTCCATCTCGCGGAACGCCGCGGAGACGCGGTCGGCAAATTGCTGCGGCGTCAGGCCGAGAGCCTGCGCCGAGCGCTCGACCTTCTGCCCATGTTCGTCGGTGCCGGTCAGAAACTTGACCCGCCTCCCGTCGAGCCGCATGAAGCGCGCAAGCGCATCGGCGGCCACGGTCGGGTAGGCATGGCCGAGATGCGGCGTGTCGTTGACATAGTAAATCGGGGTCGTGACGAAGAAGGGCCGATCTGTGCTCATCACTGTCTCCAAGGCCCTGATATGGGCCGCGACCGGCCACGATCCAGTCGCGGGGGGCGGTGCGCTTCTACCTCGCCAGCTTCTCGATCGCAAAGAAGGCGCCGAGCATCGCCTGCTTGCGGTCGAGGTTCAGCTGGTCGGCTGTGGCGAAGCCCTGCCCTATCTCCTCGCGCAATGCCGCCCAACGTGCCGGATCGGCACGAGCGGCGAGCCGCTGCATCGCCGCGCTCTCGCCGGCGACCACCTGCTGCTCGCCGAGCCGGCGGCGGGCCGCTCCCGCCGCCATCCGGGCGAGGAATTGTGACAGCAGCTCCGCGCCGGCGCGATAGCCATCCTCGGCATCGGCGCGGGCAAGCTGGTCGGCAAAGGCGTGCAGCCGGGCAAGATCGATTACCGGAACCTGCGACAGCATCTCGACGATCGAGCCGTAGAGGGGCAGCCCGCCGGCATCGGCGATCTCGAGCGCACGGCCGACGCTGCCCTCGCACAGCATCGCCAGCGCTTCGGCCTCGGGTTCGTCGAGCTCGGGCCGGTAACGCCGCAGGAGCTGCATCACCGCCGGGCGCTCGAGTGCGGTGAGCGGAAACCGCCGGCAGCGCGAACGGATCGTCGGCAGCAGCCGGCCGGGACTGTGGCTGACCAGCAACAGCAGTGCCCGCCGCGGCGGTTCCTCGAGCACTTTGAGGAGCGCGTTCGCGGCACTGCGGTTCATCTCATCCGCCCCGTCGACGACGACGATCCGCCACCCCTCTTCGGCGGCGGTCAGGCGAAAAAAGCCGGTGATCTCGCGTGCATCCTCGACGACGATCTCACCGCGCAGGCGCCGCCGCCGCGCATCATAGGCCCGCTCGATGGTCAGAAGATCGGCATGGCCACCCGCCGCGACGCGGCGAAACACGCCGCTTTCGGGATGGATCGCCAATCCTCTTTCGGCCACAGCATTTCGTTCTTCGCCCGACGCCAGCAGGAAGCGAGCCAAGCGAAAAGCAAGAGTCGCTTTGCCGATGCCGCGTGGTCCGCTTAGCAAAATGGCATGTGGCAGCCGGCCGATCTCGTCGAGCCGCCGCAATTCGCGCTCGGCGCCCTCGTGACCGACGAGGTCGGGGTTGGCCCGCGGCGGGGGAACCGTCGAGGCAGTCTCAGGCGGCGGCTCTACGCTACGCGCCATGCACAGTCCTACAATGCCACCCCAAGCCGTTGCGCGACGGTGTCAAGCACCGCTTGGTGGACGGCTCGCGAATCGTTCGACGCGTCGATTAAAACGCAGCGCGCGCTGTCTTCGGCGGCGATCCGCCGGAAGCCCTGGCGAAGCCTTTCGTGGAAAGCCCGGTCGAGGCGCTCGAACCGGTCGGCTGGGGCCGGCCGTGCGGCGGCCCGCGACAACCCGATCTCGACCGGCAGATCGAGGATCAGAGTGAGATCCGGGGCAAAATCGCCGAGGGCGAAACGGTGCAAAGCGGCGAGATCGTCGAGCGCCAGGTCCCTGCCGTAGCCCTGGTAGGCGAGGGTCGAATCGGCGAAGCGGTCGCAGACGACCCAGGTTCCTTGGGCCAGCGCCGGCTCGATCAGCCGGGTCACATGATCGCGGCGGGCGGCGACCAGCAGCAGGGCCTCACCGACCGCATCCCAACGCTCGCCCTCGCCTTCGAGCAGCAGCCGCCGGATCGCTTCCGCACCCGGCGATCCGCCGGGCTCGCGCGTCGCGCGAGCCACGATCCCCGCCCGCGCGAGTGCGGCGACGAGCAGCCCGGCCTGGGTCGTCTTGCCGGCGCCCTCGCCGCCCTCGATGGTGATGAACCGACCCCGCGCCACCGTTCGGTTCCGCTGGCGGTTCAGCGCCGCTGGCCCCAGACGAGGTAGCCGGCAAGCGTAGTAATGCGCCCGAAGGTATTCA
>DATNKF010000531.1:0-2236 GCA_035603555.1 Allostellaceae bacterium | reverse complement strand
CGCTCGGCCACCGGACTTGTCCTGCTCGCGATGGTCGGAATTGTCGCCTCCCACCTTGTTCTCGCCCTTTACAAGATTTCCCCTTGGGCCAATCTCCATTCCGGGGACGACCTGATGCAAATTTACGAGACCGGGGTGCGCGCCTTCCTGGCCAAGCGGTTGTAGCTCGCCGCGATTAGCGACCGCCCGTGAACTCAGCCCGACGCCGATGCGCGGCGGATGTTGGCGCTCTGCTCGGGCAGGCCGGTCTCCTCGAAGCAGACACGGGCAAAAGCCGCCACACCAGCGCGGATGTCGTCCTTCGACGGCAATGCGAAGCACAGCCTCAGGTGCGATTTGGTCGCGCCGGGATCGCACGACCATTCGGGACCGGGGTTGAAGACGACCCCGGCCTTGGCGGCGGGTGCGACGAGCTTGGTCACGTCGATGCGGTCGGGGAGCTTGAGCCACAAAAAGATGCCGCCCTTCGGCTTCCACATCTTTTCGACCGTGGTGCCGAATTCGCGCTCGACGGCCTCAACCATCGCGTCGAGCTTGCCGTGCAGGGTCTGGGTCAGGCCGCCGACGTGCTCGCCGAAGTTCTGCGAGAAATACTCGGCGACGACCATCTGATCGAGCGCGCCGGTGCCGCTGTCAGCCTCGCGCTTGCAAGCGACGAGCCGGCTCATGACCTGCGGGTCGGCGACCGCATAGCCGAGGCGCAATGACGGTGCCAAGGTCTTCGAGAACGACCCGATATGGATGACCTGCTGCGGGTCCATGGCATAGAGCGACGGCGGACCGGCACCGTCCCAGGTCAGGTCGGCGTAGCACTCGTCCTCGAAGACCGGGACGCCGTGCTTGCGGGTCAAAGCGAGCAGCTCTTCGCGGCGCTGCCGCGGCAGGATCGAGCCGGTCGGGTTCTGGACCGTCGGGATCGTGTAGACGTATTTGGGCCGGATCCCTTTGCGGCCGAGATCCTCGAGGATGCGGGCGAGCGCATCGATTTTCAGCCCGTCATCGTCGAGCGGCGCGCCGATGATGTCGACCCCGAGGCGCTTCAATTTGGTCAAGGCGCCGCCATAGGTGAATTCCTCGAGGATCACCGTGTCGCCGCGCTCAAGCAGCAGCCCATTGACGAGGTCGATCGCTTGCCCGGAGCCCGAGGTGATCAGAACGTCGTCGACCGTGCATTTGATCGCCGGCCGCTGGGCGAGCTTGTCGACGACCAACTGGCGCAGCCCGCGATAGCCTTGCGGGCCGTCGAAATTATAGAGCGCCAGATCGGCCCCGCGCCGCTGCAGCACAGCGGCCGCCGCCTCGGCCAGTGCCGCGGCCGGGATCCGAACCGGATCGTTGTGGCCGCCGATGAAGTTGTATTTCGGGAACCCCGTCCAAAGCGGCGCCGGCGGCGGCAGGTCTTTGGCAAAAAGATGGCTGTAGGCGAAGCCGCCGTCGGGCATGATCTCTCTCCTGATGCTGGTGCCGCCTCCCCTCCCGCGATTGAACGGGGGAGGGGAGGCGCGCCGGAGGGCTTAGCGCGCCGCGGGCGCGTATTTGCCGGTC
The DNA here is from genome assembly GCA_035603555.1 of Allostellaceae bacterium. Lineage (GTDB taxonomy): Bacteria > Pseudomonadota > Alphaproteobacteria > ATCC43930 > CGMCC-115725 > AP-15. The sequence goes on along the minus strand of DATNKF010000531.1, from coordinate 691 downwards.
AGTTGCGGCGTGATGTCGGGATAGGCGCCGGGCGTCTTCTGCGCCGCTTTCTCGTGCATCTGCAGTCGGGTCTCGCGTCCCCAGGTGCGCTTCAGCTCGTCCTTGACGTTAAAGGCGAGCCGGCCGAGCCCCTCGATCTCGATCTCGATCTTGTCGCCGTCCTGGAAGGAGTTGAGGCCGCGATGGTTGGTGCCGGTGGCGACGATGTCGCCCGGCTCCAGGGTGTGGACCGAGGAGAGCCACTCGATGCAGCGCGGGATCTTGTGCGCCATGTCGCTGGTGTTGAAGTTCTGCATCAAGGTGCCGTTGTTCCACAGCCGAATCTGCAGTTTTTGCGGGTCCGGGATCTCGTCCTTGGTCACCAGATAAGGACCGATCGGCGCGAAGGTGTCGCGCGACTTCATGGCAAAAAAGCCGGGGGCCGGTAGGCCGCGCGCCGAGCCGTCGATAAAGCAGGTATAGCCGAAAATGTAGTCCATCGCGTCGGCGGCTTTGACGTTGCTCGCCTTTTTGCCGATCACGACCGCGAGTTCAGCCTCGCCCTCGAAGATCGTCGCCGGCGCATCGGGCAATACCATCGTGTCGCCGGGTCCACAGATAGCGTTCGCTGTTTTTTGGAACGCGTTGATCGGCGCCGGCGCGCTGCGCGTGCCGTCCTCCATGTAATTGACCGCCATCGCGTCGATGTTGG
>DATNKF010000530.1:0-4861 GCA_035603555.1 Allostellaceae bacterium | reverse complement strand
TGCACATCGCGGGCCGCAGTGGCCTTCTCAACCACTCGCCAGGCACCGTGAGCCGGGAAGCCGATCACGGCATCCCGTACTCGCGCGCAGGCGGCGCAGCTTTTGCAGGTTGCGTCGGTGTAGGTTGCAGGACAGATCGCGATCCGCGTTCCAGCCGGCGTGAACCGCGGTAGCAGGGCTGTCCGGTCTCGCCATTCAGCAATCGTCTCGGCCCACTGGTCCCGCCGTTTCTTGATGCGGTGCCGAACCGCACGGCGTGCGTAAGCTCGGGCGAGCACGGTCACGACCGGGGCGATCCCCAGCTCGGCCAATGCATCCGCAAGCGCGGGGTTATCGGCCGAGAGGTTGACCGTGAAGCCGGCCTTGATAGCCGCGGCGGTCAGGCGCCGGTTCTCAATGGCGACATGTTCGTCGCCGAGGACGGGCTTGTGGGTAAAAGCGATCACTTGCTTGCCAGCGTTGGCGGCGACGAGCTCGTGGAGGAGCTCGCCGTCGATCTGCGCGCCGTATCCGGGGAGGTCGCCTGCTTGAGCGTAACGCCACAGACGGCTGGGCCGGAGCGCTGCGACCTTGGTGCAGAATTCTGACCAGGAGCCGCCTCGCACGCCTTGGGACACTCTGTCCCAGTGCAGTGCGAGTGCGCCGGTTTCGGCGTAGCAGCCATTCTCGTAGAGCGCGCAGCCTGGCCAGCATGATGCCCGTTCGATAATCGACGCGGGCATGGGCCCAGTTTTCGCGTTCTGCGAGACAGCAATAAAATGTGCTCTCATTAGGTACTCCATCGAGGCGGGATTGCCTCGACGCCACGACCCCGCACGCGCGCAGCATGTCGGGGTCGTGGTGCCTCAGCCGAAGCCAAGGCGTGGAGCCGTACTGGTGGGAGCTTTCGCGAAGTTCATCGTGCGGTAGAACTCCGACATAGACCGCAACGGCGGCTTGTCTGCTCAAGCGCGGGGCTCCGTTTGCGTCGCGATGCCTGACGGCTCGACGGCTCGACCCCGTCCGGCACGCAGCGGGACGGGGTGAGAGGCTAGAAGTGACTGACGGCCACGAGGTAGCGGACGACCTTGTCGCTGATGTCGGTCCCTCTCTCGAGGACTTCCTCGGTCGTCGGCCATTCCTCGTAGCGGATTTCGCTGGTGCCGAGGATGCGGCCGCCGCGCCACCCTCCTTTGACGTCTTCGACGCCCTTGAACAGCTTGGCGGCTTTGGCTCGCTCTTTATCGATGCCGCTCATCTCCTGAGCGTTGGCGGGGATATCACCGCCGCCGCGACGCTGGGGATGGCAGAGCATGACGAAGAGGCCGCCCGCGACGTCCACGATCTGATTACCCCATCCCTCAGAGGCTTTCTTCAAGATCGGCAGATCGCGGTCTTTCGGCGCGAGGGTGACCATGCCGGCCAGGGTCGGGGCCTGGCCGAACTTGACCGGGTCGATGTACTCGAGCGTGTCGAGATTGACGATCGCGCGTTGTTGGCCCTCCAGAATCTCTTCCGGCAGGAAGCCGTGCCAATCGCCCGAGCGGGGCGCGCGCTGCACGTCTTCCGGTTTCATGCCGTTGCGTTTGAGAAATTCGAGATCGCGGGCGTCGTATCCGTCAGCGATCACGTACTCGGCAACGCCGCAGTTGCCAAAATGCCGGGCGACCGGCTTTACCAGCACGGAGTGAGTGCTCGTCCAGCGGTCGATGACGTTGCCGGATGTGTCCGTGCAGATCTGTTCATGCTCGAAGTAGCGGATATTGCAGGCGCCTTCTAGGAAGTCGCGAGCTTCCCGTGTGATATCCGCGAAGAGCGGGGTTGTGGCCCAATTCCTCTTAGGCTTGCGATCCTCTACGGGCGTCATTGCGCGGTAGAGTTTCGAAAGCCTCGGGCCTTTCCAGCCCCGGATATCACTGTCCTCGGCGTAGTCGCCTTGGACCAGGACGCGCTTCCCGGCCCAGCGGCCAATCAGCGGCGACTGCGAACAGTCGGCCGGCATATTGCCGCCGCGGGCGCAGACGAGTGCGACCATCGCGTTGGGCGTGCTGGGACGGCTGACTCGCCTTCCTTGAGACCCTGGTCCATCCCGTGAGGGTCGAGACCCTCTTCGGCTTCGATGCAGACAGGGTGGTGGTATTGTCCCATTGGATCTCCTTCGGTTCGGAGCGGGGTTGCTCCGACGGCTCGACCCCGGCGCGCACGCGGTGCGTCGGAGCGCTTACAATGCGGGCTTTAGACGCGAGGCTGCATAATCCTTGGTCGGTGCGCCTCGCGTTGCTGGTGCTGCTCGCACCAGCCGATGTCATTGGTCCCGTCTCTGGTCTCATTGGAGAGCGGGATGCTCTCGACGGCTTGAGCTCAGCGTGCGCGTGGCAGGCTGAGCTCAGTGCTTATTCTTTTGGTTTGTATGGTTCGAGCTGGATCAGCAGCCGGTTTACGATGCCGGCGATCCTGCTCTCGATCGGGTTATTGGGCATGCACGCGGGAAACGCAACGAGGCACTGGTAAACCTGTTTCAATGTTTCGCTGTGCTCGATTGCGATATGCCGAAGCGTGTATGCGCGGGCGCGGATGGCACGCACGTCGTCGGGATCCAGGACCACGCGCCCTTTTCCGGCGTCGTTGTCCTCCATCCATTTCAGCAATCGCTCGCCGATCGCGGCAATTGTGCGCGTCGGCTCCCGAGTGTCCAAACTCGGGTCCGTGGTCGGTCTCTCAAGGTATGGGCTTACCACTTGTAGTCTCCTGAGAGCGGGATGCTCTCAGCGCCTCGCTCCACACAGCACACGGCCGTGTAGAGTGAGGCTTGGGCTAAGCCGCTTGTTTCAGCAGTTCGCCGGCGGCGCGTTCGATCTCCAATCGCCGATCGGTGTTGGAAATCGACCGCGCATGGGCGGTGGCGGCGACCGTCACGTCCCAGACCGTCTCGATCGGTCGGCCCTCCTCGGTCTGGTGAATGGCCTTGATGGCCGGGACCATGGATTTGCCAAACCGGTTGGCGAGAAACTTGTCGAGATCGGCCTCGACGCGCTTGGAGCGGGCATCTTCGATCGCCTGTTGCACCGGTTTCGCCGAGCCCTCGGAGTATTCGGTGAGCACAGGGGTGGCTTCTTCGAGCCACCGGTCGGGGGCGCCGGCGGTGTGCCGGATGCGGACCTCGGTGTACTGGTCCGCGCCCCAAACGATGCGGTTGCAGCAGACATAATCGAAGAGAAAGAACCCGACGCCGAGCGTCGTATCGCCAACCTCGCTGTTCCAGACGAAGAACCCGCGGGCCAAGGAACCCGGGCGGCCATTGCAGCGGCCGGGGATCTCGATCCGGCGGTCCTCGTCGGCGAGGAACACGACATGTTGCGATCGCTCGCATAGAGGGTCGTGTTGTTCTTGTCGATCTGGACGCGGTTGCCGAACTCACCGGGGACGCGCCAATGCCCGGAGACACCATCGCCAAAGCGCTCGACGAGAGCGTCGGCGACATGCGCGTTCCAGATGCGCCCATAGCGGGGGCCGGTAGCGGCCCGCAGCTCGGCCTCGGCATCTTGTCGGGTGATCAGGATGCCGACGTCTTCGACATCGCGGGTGAACCTCAGATTGAAGTTGAGGCAATCGGCGATGATCGGTGACGGCAGCTTGCTCTCCCGGAAGTACGACGCCGGCGAAGGCGTCGCCGCCAAGGTGCAGAGCTGACCAAACGACCAATGCGTCGGCGCGGCAACAGTGCCGTCGGGGTTGCCGACGAGGAGGCCTCTCATCTTCGGGTCGGCCTCATCGGGAAGCACTTCGAGCTTCCGCGAGCTAAAGACCGAGGACCGGCTGTTCTCGAGCTGCTGGTGCGTGAACGTCTGCAGCTCGAGGAGTGAGAGGAACCGCTCGTCGGCGGGCCTGGTGGCCCACTGCCGGCTCGCCTGCATCAAGGTGGTCATCGGGGTTTGTCCTTTCGAATGTCGAGAGCGGGGGTGCTCTCGACGCCCCGAGCCCGCACCGGCACGCGGCCGGGCGGGCAAAGGTTCAGGCCTTGGGCGGGAAGATCACGTTCATGAAGTCGCCACCGAGTTCGAAACCGATGGCGGTCAGAAAGCCGCCAAGGACGACGCGGGCGCAGACAATCAGAAACGGATGCCGCAAGTACTTCTTCATCGGGGTGTTCCTTTCGGGGGTTAAGGGTGGGGAGCCGGAGACGGCTGCCGAGAGAGGGTCAGTATCCTCTCGCCCCGAAAGCCGGCTGGAATCACCCATGCCGGCTCCTCGGGCTACAGGCTGCGGACAGCCCGGTCGAGGTATCGGGGTCGCTGCGGTTCCGCCATGCCTTGTAGGCGCTGGCAGATCGCAAGTGCTCGGTTGCGCAATGCCCGTTCCGTCGTCTTATTCGCGATCTCGGGTTTTTTGCCTGAAGGGGCGCGGCGAAGGTGATCCGCGGCCCAGGCGCACAGCAACGCGAGCACGTGAGAATACTCGTCCATTGCAGTAATCCATGATTTTGGGAGGAAGAGGCCTTGAGCCTCTACCTGATTATATGGGTGTTACCAAGCTACATTCAAGTATAGATGACAATATTACAACGGCAGCGGTACTATCACCCTAACTGAGATCGGTGCGAAGTAGTGCGTTGTCTCCTGAGGAGTCGATGACGACTGCGAAACGGCTTGCTGCAGGTGGTACTGGGCGCCGGCTATGCCAAAGAGGTGCCAAGCTGCGGCCTGGTCGATGGCGCGTTTGGGCTGATCGAGCCGATGATGCATGGCGCGAACCGATCCCCGCCGGCTATACATCAAGGAGGAAGTGATGACCGGCTGCATCACGGTGTTCGGCGGAACCGGGTTCATCGGCCGCCATCTAGTGGCGTCGCTTCTTCAAAGCGGCGAGACGGTGCGCGTGGTCG
>DATNKF010000529.1:0-8312 GCA_035603555.1 Allostellaceae bacterium | reverse complement strand
CAAGGCGTAATAGCGCCCCATGACCCCCTGCAATTCCGGAAACTCCCCAACCATTCCGGTCGACAGATCGGCTTTGGCGAGACGCGCGGCGCGACGGGCAAGTGCCTCTCCAGCACCAGGGACATACCCGACGAGTGATTGGGCAAGCTTTTCCATGCGCTCGACCTTGTCGTAAACACTGCCGAGTTTCTCGTGATAGATCCGCTCCTTGAGCGCCTCGACGCGGGCTGCGAGCGGGGTTTTTCTGTCCTGATCCCAGAAGAAGCGCGCGTCGGCGAGACGCGCTCGCAACACCCGTTCATTGCCCGCGATAATGGTCTTTCCACCGTCTGCCGCGACATTGTTGGCTACAAAAAGAAATCGCGGAGCCGGCGTGCCGTCGGAGCGCAGGCAGGAAAAATATTTCTGGTGCGTACGCATGGCTGTCGCCAGCACTTCGGGCGGCACCGTCATGAATTCGGCGTCGATCGCACCTGCGAGGACGACCGGAAACTCGACGAGCCCGGTAACCTCATCGAGCAGTTCGGGATCCGGTTTCAGCGACAGCCCCTCGGCCGCAACCGCATGTTCGAGACCCCGGCGGATCATTTCCTTGCGGCTATGCTGATCGAGGACGACGTTCGCCTGAGCAAGACGCTCGAAATAATCCGCGGCGCTGCCGACGCAAATCTCGCGCGGCGACAAAAAGCGATGCCCACGGGTCGTTCGACCGACCGGAACGCGGTCGAGCGGCAATGGCAAGACCTCGCCGTCGAATAGGCATATGACCGAGTTCAGCGGCCGCACCCAACGCAGGGAAGAGGCCGGGTAGCGCATCGATTTGGGCCAGGGCAGCTCGGCCATTGCCGCTCTTATGATCTCGGGCAGCACCTGCGCGGCCGGCCGACCGGGAGAATGCAGCACTGCAAAATAGAATTCGCCTCTACCGGTGTCGCGGATCTCGCATTGGCCAGCCGAAGCAAGCCCGGCGGAGCGCAGAAAGCCGTCGATCGCGGGCTGTGGAGCGCCAACGCGGGGGCCCCGCCTTTCTTCGGTTCGATCGGGTTGCACCCCGGGAATACCGTCGGCGATGATCGCAAGGCGACGCGGTGTGACATAGCCACCTAGCTTGGTCGCGGGGAGCTCGGCGGCGGCGAGTTTGTCCCGCAACAATCCGGTCAAATCCGCGATCGCACGCTCCTGCATCCGCGCCGGGATCTCTTCGCACAATAGTTCGAGCAACAGCTCGGACACGTCAGCCGGCCGGCTTCGAGCGGGCGAGCCAAGCTTCACAGCACGCGCTGGCAAGCGCCCGGACCCGCAGGATATAGGCAGCGCGCTCGGTCACGCTGACCGCACCCCGGGCGTCGAGCAGGTTGAAGCGATGGCTCGCCTTCAGGCACTGGTCATAGGCGGGCAGCGCCAGCCCGGCGTCGACCAGCCTCCGGCACTCGGTCTCGGCATCGGCAAAATGCGCGACGAGGCGGGCGGTATCGGCGAACTCGAAATTGTAGGCCGAGAATTCCCGCTCGGCGCGTTTGAAGACTTGGCCGTAGGTAATGCGGTCGGCACCGGTAGCACCGTTGTAGTCGAGATCGAAGACGCCCTCGACACCCTGGACATACATTGCCAGCCGCTCTAGCCCGTAGGTCAGCTCGGTCGAGACCGGGTCGCATTCAATCCCGCCGACCTGCTGGAAATAGGTGAACTGGCTCACCTCCATGCCGTCGACCCAGACCTCCCAGCCCAGCCCCCAGGCGCCCAATGTCGGGCTCTCCCAATCATCCTCGACAAAGCGGATGTCGTGCAGGCCGGCGTTGATGCCGATCGCCGCCAGGCTGGCGAGATAGAGGTCCTGACTGTCCACCGGCGCAGGCTTCAAGATCACCTGAAACTGATAGTGCTGCGCCAGGCGATTGGGATTCTCGCCGTAGCGGCCATCCGTCGGTCGGCGCGAGGGCTGGACATAGGCGGCGCGCCAGGGCTCGGGTCCGAGTGCGCGCAACGCGGTCGCCGGATGGAAGGTGCCGGCGCCTACTTCGACATCGTAGGGCTGGACTATCACGCAGCCCTGCTCCGCCCAGAAGCGCTGCAGGTCGATGATCAGCGATTGAAAACTCAACGTTCCGTCCCTGCGACGTGTTCACCTCGGCCGCGGGCAATCGGGTCGGCCGCAACCGGCGCTAGCAGCGACATAGGCGCCGCAAACCCCGCAGGCTACCAGGTCCTCGGCAGTCACCGCCGGTTGTGGCGCCGCCCGCCGGCGGCGTTCCAGTTCGCGCGTGAACCCGTTCAGCCAGCGATAACTCACCCAGGCGGCGACGATGATCAGAACGACGACGATAAGCTTCGGAAACGCGAACATCGGCGAGGTTTATCGGTTGCCTCAACAGTACGTCAAGCAATGCTCCGGGCCATTACAGCCCGAATCTGGCCCACAGAAGGCGGGCCTCGATCCAGTCGGCAAGGTCGGCAACAGCGGCGACGGGCTCGCGCGCCGCCAACGGCAGGCGTCGGCGGAGCGACCAACGCCGCCGCTCGGCCGCAAACGGGCGCAGCTTGACCTTCTCGCCGTAACGGGCACGCATTACCGCGCGCAGCTCGCCGATGCCGTCGACCAGCCCGCGATCCAGTGCCATGCGCCCGGTCAGCACGTCGCCACTGAACAAGGTCTCGTCCGCCGCGTCGATCTTGCCGGCGCGGCGGCGGCACACATGCTCCTTGAAGGCACGATGGATATCCTGTTGCAACGCGGTGAGGCGCGCGACATCGGATGGGTTCTCGGGGAGAAAAGGGTCGAGCAAGGATTTTCGCTCGCCGGCAGTATAAAGGCGGCGCTCGACACCGAGCCGACCCATCAGCTGGGAGAAGCCGAAGCTCGCGCTGATGACGCCGATCGAGCCGAGGAGCGAGGTTTCCTCACTAAAGATTTCGTCGCCGGCGAGCGCCAGCCAATAGCCACCCGAGGCCGCCACATCCTCGGCGAAAGATATGACGGGAATGCCCTTCTCGTCGGCGAGCTCGCGAATGCGCCGAAACAGCAATGCGGATTGCACAGGGGATCCGCCCGGCGAATTGACGATGAGGGCGACCGCGACGAGATTGGCGACACGAAAAGCCCTATCGATCGCCGCGGCATGGGTTTCGAGCGAGACACCACCGCGCCGTGGCCGTCCCATGATAATGCCGTCGAAGCGCAGCACCGAAACGACCGGTGCGCGCGGCCACAGCTTATCGAGGTGGAGACGCTCGGCGATCTTCATACGATCGCAAGATGGGAAGGCGGTCTCGCCCCCGCCATAGGCTCAGAGATCGAGCCCCCTCGCCTCGCGCAGTACCGCCTCGGCAGCAGCGGTGAAGCGGCCGTCGGCCTCGTGCAGAACCAGGCCGGCGGCGAGCCGCGCGGGTGCCGCGATCTGCTTGCGCGCACGCACCAGGACGCGGCTCGCGTCCCTCCCCTGCCCCGCCCACAACGGAAACACTACGACCTCCCCGGCCCGCCCGGCGACCTGGGCGAGAAGCGCATCGATCCGGTCCGCACGATGGATGAACGTCACTGTCCCCTTGGAGCGAACCATGGCGAGCGAAAAGCGCACCCAGGCGGCGAGATCGGCGTCGCCTTCGAACGTTGCGTCGGTCTTGCCTGGAATCGGTGCCGGCGTGCCGCGGCCGCGCTGGTTGAACGGCGGGTTCGCCATGACATGATCGAAGGAGCCGGGCGAAAGCCGCGGGGGCGGATGCAGCAGATCGCCGATCATCACCGACACGCGCGTCTCCATCGCATTCAAGATCGCGTTGTCGCCGGCCAATCGGACGAGGTCGCGCTGCATCTCGAGCCCGACGATGCGGCACTCCGGCACCCGTGTGGCGAGACACAGCATCGCGGCACCCGATCCACAGCCGACGTCGAGGACAAGCTGGTGCGGCTCGACCGCCACCGCCGCCGCGAGAAAGACCGGATCGATCGCCGCGCGGTAACCGTCCGCCGGCTGCCTGACCCGGACGCGGCCGCCAAGCAGCCGGTCTTCGGTGAGGGACGGCGCGACTGCTTGCTCGTTGCTCACCTGCCCTCCGCGTCGAATGTCGCCAACAACGCACGAGCACGCGAGTAATCGCGCTCCGCGACCATCAGGCGGCGCGGGATCGCACCGATGCTGCCTTCTACGAGGCTGGTGTGCTGATCAAAGACGAGGCTGTCGACGCCGGAATCCTTCAGCAAGGCCCGCAGCCAGGAGAGGCGGACAGGGTCGTTGGTGCGCAGCAACTCCTTCATGAGAACAGCGTTGACGAGGCTGTGATGGGGCGCGCGGCCGGGCTCTTGACCGGCCTTCGCGTCAATCTATGCTCGTTCCGGTTCGGGTGCGTCAAGCTGATCGGGCAGCATCGCGGCGGATACGCGGAACATACGGGAGAGTTCGGGGGCGCTGGTGGCGAGTGTCGATCGGGTGCGCGCAAGGCGAAGACCGTCTCTCGACCCGCTGTCTCGGCTGCTTAGCGGTGAGCTAGAGCTCGTTAACAAACTAATCGTACAGCGTATGCAGAGCCCGGTCGCGCTGATCCCGCAACTGGCCGGCCATATCGTGGCGAGCGGCGGGAAGCGGCTGCGGCCGATGCTGACCCTGGGTTGCGCGCGGCTGTGTGGTTATAACGGAAGCCGGCACATCGCGCTCGCCGCCGCAATCGAGTTCATCCACACCGCCACCCTGCTGCACGACGACGTCGTCGATGCGAGCGATCTGCGGCGCGGCCGCGATACCGCCAACGCAGTGTGGGGCAACAAGCCGCCGATCCTCGTCGGCGACTTTCTCTTCAGCAGGTCCTTCGAGCTGATGGTGGCCGACGGCTCGCTGCGCATCCTCGAGATCCTGTCGCACGCCTCCTCGGTCATCGCCGAAGGCGAGGTGCTCCAGTTGACCACGGCGAACGACACCCGAACCTCCGAAACCGCCTACCTCGCGGTTGTCCAGGCCAAGACCGCGGAATTGTTCGCGGCGGCCAGCCGGATCGGCGCGGTGATGGCCGAGCGGCCCCACGAGGAGGAGGAAGCGCTCGATTGTTTCGGCCGCAATCTCGGCATCGCCTTCCAACTGGTCGACGACATGCTCGATTTCTCGGCGCATCAGAGCGAACTCGGCAAGAGTGTCGGCGACGATTTCCGCGACGGCAAGGTTACCCTGCCGATCCTTGTCGCCTTCGCCCGCGGCGACGAGGAGGAGCGCACATTCTGGCGCCGCACGATCGAAGATCTCGACCAGCGGCCTGGTGATCTCGAGCAGGCGATCCGTCTGGTCGAACGGCGCGGCGCGTTGGCCGAAACATTGGCCCGCGCCCGCGCCTATGCCGCAACCGCGATCGACGCGTTGTCGATGTTTCAGGACGGGGCCGAGCGCCGCGCGCTGATCGAAGCTGCCGCTTTCGCCACCGAGCGCGGTTTTTGACCCGGTTTCCGACGGGCGCGCCTATATGATGGGGGCGCCTATATATTGCCCGCGAGCGCTGTTGGCGCTATAGCGAGGCACCCGTCGACGGAGTGTAGCTCAGCCTGGTAGAGCACTGCCTTCGGGAGGCAGGGGCCGGAGGTTCAAATCCTCTCACTCCGACCAGATTTTCGCCAAATCCCGTGCGGATCTTGGCGCCGACATCATACCTGGAATAACGGAACGCGACGCGAACCTGCGCTATCGCCTGGCATCAGGCTGGCACCGTGTCGGTCGGGCGGTCTCGTTCCGAGTACCGCCACCTCGCAGGCGGTGACGATTTCTTCACGGAAGGGTATCAAAACCGCTCTCTTTCGTTCGCCGACAGCACGTGGGCGGAGACACGCCAAAGCCGATCGCAACCCGGGGCGCGTCAGCGCGCTAACGACTTGGCAACAGCATCCAATCAGCCCGTGCCTCGCCGTGGCTGAGGTAATGTGTCGTCAACTCCCAGTGGTAGCCCGGTAACGAACAGACGCCGGCGGCAGAGGCCGTCATTCCGGGTACGCAATTCGCATCTACATCCCGAGCGCGCGCCGTCACGTCGGCGGCGAGAGCGGCACTGCCAACTAGGGCCAAGGTTGCGAAGGTAAGCAGAAACAGTTTCATTCTAAACCTCCATATCTCAACAGAGATGATGGTGATCCCCAGACACGAATCATCTGTGCGCGACCGAGAGTCGCGGCGTCGTGATTGCCGGCCAGCGGCGCCTCCCTTTCCCGTATTACCGTCACACCTGGGCTAGTCGGCGTTGATCTGCCCCACTGCCGCTACATCTCCCCATCGGCACCCGCGCTGCCCCCTATCCTTCGTGTCTCCTGTTTCACTTCGGCTTAATGTGCGGCGCGAGGCACGACCCCAGGGCAAAGAGACATGGAAAATCTCACCAAAGAGGTTCTTTCGGGCTTCAACATCCTGAGCCTCGCCGGCTTCGTCATCATGGGGCTTGGTCTCACCCTAAGCCGCACGGGGAAGACAAGCGTGCCAGTGAGCATCGGCCTGATGGGCGTAGGCACGGCCTTGGTCTTCTTCGGCCTCTATCCGGACTGGTCTCGGTGACAGGTGGCCCTGGGTGCCCGTCACGAAGTCATATCGCGGTAGTCACTACCCTACTCTGCCGAGAGGTGGACGGCCCCTCCGGCTCATCGAGCGTGAGCCCGATGCCGATGGGGGCGTCCTACGGCCGCCATCTGAGCTCATGGCCGTCGATCGATCCGTAAAATTGCCAATTTCACGTAGCACAATTGCCCAAACCGCCCCCCGGAACGGAAGCGAAGGGTGGGTCTTCGGGATACTGCCGGCGCTGGGGCTGCTTCGCGGCGAGGCGGCGAAGGCTATTCTACCATAGGAGGAGATTTGGCTGCTGATTCGCTGTATTTGAGACAGCCGACATTTGCGTATTAAACCATTAGTTGGATTAGAACGGAAAATTCGACCCCGAGCCGGATGGTCGATCGGCAGGGGTCAAATCAGCTCGCGAGCGGGTGCGGCCGCGGGTTCGAGCCGTCGGTGAAGCGCGAGAGCCGGAACGGCGCCGGGTCGACCAGGGTCAGGTCGCCGGCGACCATGTCGGCGACCAGCTTGCCGGCCCCGGGACCAATGCCGAAGCCGTGGCCGGAAAACCCGGTGGCGATGAAGAAGCCGGGCAGGCTCTCGACCGGCGAGATCACCGGGATCGCGTCGGGCATGACATCGATCATGCCGCCCCAGCTTTCCGCCACGACTGCGTTGCGGAAGACCGGGAAGGCTTGGGCTGTGGCGGCACGTGCGCGATCGACGACGAAGCCGTCGGGTTCGGGATCGAGCACTCGCACCGCCTCGAATGGCGACGCCTCGTCCAGACCCCATCGCCGCGGCATGCGCCATTCTTCGACCCAGCGACCGCCCACTCGGAACCGCAACTTCTTCCAATGTAGCCGCACCGCCGGGAGATAGTCGAAGAACAGCCGAAAATGATCGGGAACCAGGTCGATCGTGCGAACCCCAAGCGTCGCGACGGTGTAGCCGCCGTCCATTCGCTTGCGGAAGCCGAAGAGACCGCCAGAGGCGGAAATCTCCGGACCTCCCTCCAACGGCTCGGTCCGCATTACGGTGGCCAGGACCTTGAGTTGCGGCAGCTCTATGCCGAGATTGCCGCAAAAGAGCCGCGACCAGGCGCCCCCAGCAAGGACGACGGAATCGCAAGCGACGCGCCCCCGTTCGGTAACCACAGCGGCCACCCGACCGGCCGCTGTCTCGAGGCCGCGCACGGCGCAACTCGCAACAATCGCGGCACCCGACCGCCGCGCCGCCTCGGCAATCGCCGGTGCCGCCCGTTGCGGCTCGGCCTTGCCGTCGCTGGCGGTGTAGAGCGCGCCGGTCCAGGCGCCGGTCAGACCCGGCATCAGCTCGGCCGCTTCGCTTCGGTCAATGATGCGAGTGTCGAGCTGATATTGGCGGGCATGATCGAGCCAGGCTTCGAGCTGGCCGAGCTCGGCCTCGCTCTCGGCCAGATACATGATCCCGGCCTGGCGAAAGCCGGTCTCGGCCTCGACCAGCTCGTTCATGCCTTGCCACAACCGCAGGCTCTCGATGATCAGCGGGAGCTCGCGGGGATCGCGCCCCATTTTGCGGCACCAGCCCCAATTGCGGCTCGATTGCTCGCCGGCGATGTGCCCCTTCTCGCAAAGGACGACACGGATGCCCTTCTGCGCGAGGAACAGAGCGGTGCTGGTGCCGATGATCCCGCCGCCGACGATCACGACATCGGCGCGCGCCGGCAGCACCTCATCGGAACGAACAGGATTGACGCGGGGCGCCATGGGCTCGTGCGGCGGTCAGTCGATCGCCGCGTGCACAAGATTGGCCACCCGGTCG
>DATNKF010000528.1:0-4969 GCA_035603555.1 Allostellaceae bacterium | reverse complement strand
CGAGCGATGAATTACGCGGACCAGCGGTGACCAGTCGGGTTGCCGCGAGTTTAGCAATTATATGCAGACGAGGCGCTCTTGTCAATCGCAGAAAATGCTATTATAATAATCGATATTGCTAATATCGCTAAATTGGGCTGGTCGATCATGCTCACGCTGCCTCTCCCTGCTCCCTCCCTCAGGACGGCTAACCGTCTCCCTGCTCGCCGCGTGCTGCGCATCCATAACGATTTGATCCGTATGATTTTATCGCCGCTGCGGTGGGTGATTCCAGCCGCGAATCAAAATTTTCTCCCTGCTCTCAGGGAGGGCAGTGGGACGTGGCGGATCGCGGTGTGAGCTGGTTCACAGACACCGATCGCGCCCCGTCCCTATTTGGGGCGTCGGGGCAGCTGAGGGTGCCCACGAGGAGGGAGTGATGAGCAAGCCGAAATACGGGGTGCTGCGCGGGCGGGCGGTCGCGGCGGCCGAGGAGCGCGGCGATCACACATCGCCCCATTACCAGATCAAGGTCATGGCCGAGGGCGAGCCTTGGCGGATCGCCGTCAATGTCAAATCGAGCGATAAGGGCGGCAGCGGGCCCGATCGCTCGCTCCTCCTTTATCGGATCATCGACGATTTCCGCCATCCGATCCTGGCGACCGTTAGGCAGTTCAAGGAGGGCTTCCACCCGATCGCTCCCGGGCTAAAGAATGGCGGGCTCGACTATATCCGCGGCCATATGTTCGACCCCAAGGACGTGCGTTTGCTGGCGCCCGACCTGCCGGGCGACGGCAACGACCTCAACGACCTGATCGACGCACAGGTCGAGCGGGCTCTGAGCGATCCGAACGCTGAGATCTTCGCCTTCGGCCAGCCCTGGGGTCCCGAGAACAAGCCCGACAAGACTTTCAAGTTCAAGCCTAATCGCGGCGTCCGCGACATTCACATGAATCAGGGCAATCCGCGCTCCGGCGGGCATGCCGGAGACAATGGCGTGTGGCATGACGGCGGCCTACTCTTTTGGTTTCCTGGCCCCGACCGGTGGGTGGCCGCCTTTCTCGCCTTTCAGAGCCAGTCCTGGCACACCGACGACCATACCGGTAATCCGGTCGAGGGGAGGACCGGCGCCGAACCTCCTCGGTTCGACGAACGGAGCCGCCGCCTCCGGGCCGTCGAGCAGCCCCACCGGGCGCTCGATATTGTCGCCGTCCGTGTCGCGCCGACCCTGCGATCTCCCGCCGTACTGCTCCTCAACACCACCGATCAAGACGTCGGCCTCGCGGGATGGTCGCTCGCCACCGCGCGCGAGGTCCGTCAGACCCTGGCGGGTGCCGTGCGGGCCGGACAGACCCTCGCGATCGACGTTCCCGAAACCTTCTTCGACGCAGCGGGCGGGGTGGTGACGCTCCTCGACGCATCGGATCTAAAGGTCGGCGGCGCAACCTATCCCGCGGCATCCGACACGCTACCGGGCTGGCACAAGGTCGCCTGAAGCTGAAGGGAGCCGATAGCTTGGGGCTCAGAAATGGCGGTTGCTCCGGCTGGGCGGAGCATGCGAGTCTCGTTTAAGAGCCGCGCGGACGGCGACATGAACGGGGCGCGTCATGAGGGGCAGTTCCGACCACATCCTGACCAGCCATGCCGGCAGCCTGCCGCGCCCGGACGCACTGATCGAAGCTTACCGAGCGCGTGAAGCCGGCGAGGCCGGCAATGATCGCGCCATCGAGGAGCAGCTCAGAACGGCGGTCGGCGCGGTCGTGCGCCGCCAGCACGAACTCGGCATCGACGTTCCGGGCGACGGCGAGTACGGCAAGTCGATGGGCCACAGCGTCAATTATGGGGCGTGGTGGCGGTATTCGTTCTTGCGGCTGGGCGGGCTCGATATGGGCGGGCCCGGTCTCTACGAGATGCCGGCGCGGCGGTCGCGTCCCGGCGAGGTGGTGCTGACGAGCTTTGCCGATCGGCGCGACCGCATGCGGTTCGCCGCGGCCTACGCCGATCCCGATTCCGGGATAACCACTGGCCCGCGGCCCGCCACCCACCCGATCTGCGTCGCACCGCTGACCTACACCGGGCACGAGGCGATTGCCGCCGACATCGCCCGTTTCAAGGCGGCGCTCGCCGCGGCCGGGATCGAGCAAGGGTTCATGACCGCGATCGCCCCGGCAAGCGCCTCGCGCATCGGCAATATCCACTACAAGACGGAGGAGGAGTTCCTCTACGCCTGCGCCGATGCGATGCGCGAGGAGTACAAGGCGATCCTCGACGCCGGCCTTATCCTGCAGGTCGATGATCCCGCAATTGCCGAGAATTGGGACCAGATCAACCCCGAGCCCAGCGTCGAAGACTACAAGAAATTCACCATGGTCCGGGTCGAGGCATTGAATTATGCGGTCCGCGGCCTGCCGCAAGACCGCATCCGCTTTCATTTGTGCTGGGGCAGCTGGCACGGCCCGCACACGACCGACATCGCGATGCGCGACATCGTCGACGTCATGCTGGCGATCAACGTCCAGGCCTATTCGTTCGAGGCCGGGAATGTCCGGCACGAGCACGAGTGGAAGGTTTGGCAGGACGTCAAATTGCCCGACGGCAAGCTGATCCTGCCCGGTGTCGTCAGCCATGCCACCAATGTCGTCGAGCACCCCGACTTGGTCGCCGAGCGCATCATGCGCTTCGCCGACCTGGTCGGCCGGGAGCGCGTCATTGCTTCGACCGATTGCGGGCTCGGCGGTCGGGTCCATCCCGACATCGCCTGGGCCAAGCTCGACGCATTGGCACAGGGCGCCGCACTGGCCACTCGCCGGCTCTGGGGAAGAAGAGCGTGAGAACCAGCTCCGATCGTATCCTCACGACCCATGTCGGGAGCCTGCCGCGTCCGGACGATCTGATTGAGGCGACCCGAGCGCGGGAGGCCGGCGAGGCGATTGTCGAGCAGACGTTTCAGCAGACGCTGCGCCGGGCGGTCGGCGACGTCGTGCGCCACCAGAAGGAGCTCGGCATCGACGTTCCGGGCGACGGCGAATTCGGCAAGTCGGTCGGGCACCGGGTCAACTACGGTGCCTGGTGGAATTATGTGTTTCAGCGCCTGGGCGGGCTCGAGCTCGGCGGGCCCAGCCTCGACCATATGACGCCGCGTTCCGCCCGCCCCGGTGAGATCGTGCTGACAAACGCCGCGCATCGGCGGGATCGCTTGCGGTTCGCCGCGGCCTATGCCGACCCCGTCTCGGGTGTGTTCATGGGACCGCGGCCCACCACCGGGCCAGTCTGCGTCGGTCCGCTGACCTATACCGGCCACGAGGCGATCAGGGCCGACATCGCCAATTTCCAGGCGGGGCTCAAATCGGCCGGGCTCGAAGAGGGCTTTATGACCGCGGTCGCCCCGGGCAGCGCCTACCGGATCCCCAACACCTACTATAAGAGTGACGAGGAGTTCCTCTACGCCTGCGCCGAGGCGATGCGTGAGGAGTACAAGGCCATTCTTGACGCCGGCCTCGTCCTGCAGCTCGACGATCCGGCGACCGCCACGGGCTGGGACATGATCGATCCCGAGCCCAGTGTCGAAGCGTACAAGCAATTCACGATGGTCCGCGTCGAGGCGCTGAACCACGCGCTGCGCGGCCTGCCGCAGGAGCGCATCCGCTTCCACCTCTGCTGGGGCAGCTGGCACGGGCCGCACACGACCGACATCCCGATGCGCGAGATCGTCGACGTGATGCTGGCCGTCAACGCCGGGGCCTATTCGTTTGAAGCCGGCAATGTCCGCCACGAGCACGAATGGAAGGTGTGGCAGGAGGTCAAACTGCCGGACGACAAGCTGATCCTGCCGGGCGTGGTCAGCCACGCGACGAACGTCGTCGAGCACCCCGAGCTGGTCGCCGACCGCATTCTGCGTTTTGCGAACTTGGTCGGCCGCGAGCGGGTCATCGCCTCGACCGATTGCGGGCTCGGCGGCCGCGTCCATCCCGACATCGCCTGGGCCAAGCTCGAAGTGTTGGCGCAAGGCGCGGCGCGGGCCAGCCGCCAACTCTGGCATTGAGCATGTTGCGAATTCCCTGCTCGCAGGGAGAAATTTGATTTGGACCCTCAAATTAACTCCGATCTCTGGCAAAAAATCTCTCCGTATCAATCACTTAGATGTCGGTCTCGTGCCGATTCCGCGGGTCCCCAGCAGGGAATTTCTGGCGGCCTAGCAGGGAAATAGCAGGGGAATTTCGTGAAGCCGAACCTTGCCGGGGTACGCCGACGCCGGTTGCGCCAGCTCATACCGGTTAGCGGCACTTCCCCATCCTCGAAGAAATCATACGCCTCGATCTTGACGCGAAGATGGCGAAGCCTGCATCCCGCCGATGCTCGCCACACCCGCTTGCTGCGAAGGAAGGGTGACCATGAAATCCAGCACCGACCACATCCTGACCAGCCACGCCGGGAGCCTGCCGCGCCCGGATGATCTGATCGCGGCGAACCAGGCCCGCGAAGCGGGCGAGGCGACCGATGAGAACGAATTCCAGCGGAAACTGCGGGCCGCGGCGGGCGATGTGGTGCGCCGCCAGCGGGACCTCGGCATCGACATTCCGGGCGATGGCGAGTTCGGCAAGTCGATGGGGCAGCGCGTCAACTATGGCGCCTGGCGCAGCTACTCGTTCCACCGGCTGGGCGGGCTCGAGTTCGGTGGGCCCGATCTCTACGATGCGACCCCACGGCGGTCCCGTCCGGGTCAGGTGGTGCTGACGAACTTTGCCGATCGCCGCGATCGGGCGCGATTTGCTGCCGCCTATGCCGACCCCCATTCGGGGACTTCGATCGGTCCCCGACCCGCGGCGCCGAATTGTGTGGGTCCGCTGACCTATACCGGGCACGACGCGATCGCCGCCGATATCGCCAACTTCAAGGCGGCGCTCGCCGCGGCCGGGGTCGAGGAAGGCTTCATGACCTCGGTCGGCCCCGCCAGCTGCTCGCGGATCGGCAATGCCTATTACAAGACCGA
>DATNKF010000527.1:0-6180 GCA_035603555.1 Allostellaceae bacterium | reverse complement strand
TTGTCGGCGGCGATCGTCAGATCGCAGAGCATCACGAGCTCACAGCCGCCGCCCATGACGTGACCCTGAACCGCGGCGATGACCGGCTTTTTCATGGTCCACGGCACCATCTCGAACTCGAGCTGAGGGCGCAGATGATCGTGCGCCTTGGTCGGGTCTTGGCGCCAGTCGTCCGTCCCCGGCTCTCTTGCCGAGATGTCGTATCCGGCACAGAAGCTGCGGCCTTCGGCGCGCAGCAGAACGACGCTGGTCCCGGGGTCGGCATCGGCCCGAGCAAAGGCTTCGGTCATCTGCTGCTGAAGCTCCGCGCTGATCGCGTTGAGCTTCTCCGGCCGGTTCAAGGTGATGATGCCGACCTTGTCGTCCACCTCGCACAACACCAAGCGATCGGCCATCTCTGCTCTCCTCCGAAGGACGTGAGACCCGAAATTAACCTTAATGCCCTGATAGTGTTGGTCGATCGGAGCCTCTCGGTTGTTTTTCACCTGCAGGGCGCGGAAGAAACCTCGTCTTTTGCTAGTATTGTCGGGATTGTAAACGGATGCTACAAGCCGTGCATCCGTGCGTATTGCCCGGGCTCGAGAGTTATGTCCGGAACTTCCGAGAACCTTCAGCGGGCGAGTTCCGGCCCGCTCGTGCCACAGACCCTGGCCGCTATCTTCGGCGGCGAGCTGCCATTGGCAGAGGGGCTGACCGAGGCGATCCGCCGGCTCTCGGTGCTGGTCGAGGTCGCCGACACGGTTACGCAACGGCTTTCGCTCGATCATCAGCTGCCGCGTTTGATCGAGCTGATCGTCGAAGCGCTCGATGCCGAGCGCGCAACCCTCTTTCTGCACGATGCCGATGCCGGCGAGCTGTTCTCACGGGAGGCGCGCGGCGAGGGCGTGGCGGAGATCAGGATCCCGCAGAACGTCGGCATCGCGGGCTCGATATTCGGCTCGGGTGTCGCTGAAATTATCGACGACGCCTACCGCGACCCGCGCTTCAATGCGGAGGTCGATCGGCGCACCGGATTTCGCACCCGCAGCATACTGTGCGTCCCACTGCGCAACCGCGCCGACCAGGTCATCGGCGTCACCCAGGTGCTGAACAAGCGCTCGGGCGCGTTTACCGCGATCGACATGGCGCTCTTGGAGGCGATCAGCCGCCATGCCGCAAGCGCGCTGGAACAGGCGCAAATGAAGGAGCGTCTCGAGCAGGCGCGGCGCGAGGAGCTGGAGCTGCTGGCGATCACCGAGGCGATCTCGACCGAGCTGCACATCGATACCCTGCTCACCCGCATCGTGGCCGCGGCCACCCAGCTGCTCGATGCCGAACGCTCGACGCTCTTCGTCTATGACCCCGCCAAGGACGAGCTCTGGTCCAAGGTGGCCGAGGGCACCGAGCAAAAGCAGATCCGCATACCCGCGGCCGCGGGGATCGCCGGTGCAGCGTTCACCAGCGGCGACGTGCTCAATATTCCCGACACCTATGCCGACCCGCGCTTCAATCGGGAAATCGATCGGACCTCCGGCTTTCGCACGCGCAATCTCCTCAACGTCCCGGTCATCGACCGGACCGGCGAGCGCCTCGGCGTCGTCCAGGTGCTCAACAAGCGTGGCGGGCCGTTCACTCAGGTGGATATCCGCCGGCTGAAGGCCTTTTCCGCGGGCATCGCAGTCGCGCTCGAAAACGCCCGGCTGTTTTCCGATGTGCTGGCACTGAAAAACTATAACGAGAACATCCTGAAGTCTCTCTCGAATGGCGTCATCACGCTCGATCGGAATTGCGTCATCGTCAAAGTCAACGAGGCGGCACAACGCATTCTCGGCTTGTCGGCGGAGGCGCTGGTCAATCGCTCGGCCCAGCACGCGTTCGGCAATCTCAACGCGTGGATCACCCGAAGCCTCGATTTCGTGGCACAGATGGGAGCGACCGACTACCATGCCGACACCGACCTGAAGCTGCCGGACGGCGGCGTCGCGTCCGTCAACTTGACGGTGACCCCGTTCCTCGACGCGGTGGGCAAGTCGATTGGCTACATGCTGGTGCTCGAGGACATCACGCGTGAAAAGCGCGTGCGCAACACGATGGCGCGCTACGTGGCAAAGGAGGTCGTCGATCGGTTGCTCGCGAGCGGCGACGATGTCCTCCAGGGCAGCAATCTGGTCGCCACCGTGCTGTTTTCTGACATCCGGCGCTTCTCGTTGATGTCAGAAGCAATGACTCCGCGCGATACGGTGTCGATGCTGAACGAATACTTTACCGAGATGGTCGAGGTCATCTTCACGCGCGGCGGCATGCTCGACAAATATATGGGCGACGGACTGATGGCGATCTTCGGAGCGCCGGTCGTTGGTGCCGCCGATGCGGACAACGCGCTCTATGTCGCGAATGACATGGTCCGCGCCCTCGCCGCGTTGAACGAAAACCGAGCCGAGCGCGGGTTCGAGGCGATCGAGATGGGCATCGGTCTCGCGACCGGCGAGGTTCTAGCCGGCTCGGTCGGCCCGACCAAGCGGATGGAGTACACGGCCATCGGCGGCAATGTGAACCTCGCCGCGCGGCTCGAAAGCGCAAACAAGTATTACGGCACGGTGGTGCTGCTGGCGGCGACCACGGTCGACGAGCTCAGATCGCCTGCGGTCTTGCGCCGCCTCGACCTGATCCAGGCCAAGGGCATTTCGCAGCCGACCTGGGTCTATGAATCGCTCGGCCATCACACGCCCTTGACTTTCCCGAAGCTTGCTGCGGTGGTCACCGCTTACGAGGCGGGTCTCGATTGCTATCAGCGACGCGACTGGGGGGGCGGTGTCGCTCACTTTGCCGAAGCACTCGAGCTGGCTCCCCAGGACCGGCCCTCTCGAATTTTTTGGGACCGCTGCCGCTACTACCAGACCAGCCCGCCGGATGATCGGTGGGACGGGATCTGGATCATGCAGGAGAAGTAACCCGACCGGACTCGACCGGTGGCGCGGAGGGAACAAAGATGACCGAGACTGCGTCGAACTTGGTCGAATATGACTGCCGAGATCAGATCGCCACCCTCACCCTGAACCGACCCGATCGGCTCAACGCGTTCAGCGACGAGCTGGTGCGGCATTTGATGGAGGCGCTGCGGCGTTTCGATCTCGACCCCGAGGCGCAGGTCGCGATCATCTGCGGCAAGGGCCGGGCTTTTTCCAGCGGCGCCGACGTGCACCAACGCCAGCTGCGCAAACGCGAGGAGTTCGAGGCGCTCGGCGGACCGCAGGGATGGGGTGCCAATTCCGGCGACCTGCTGACCCGCTCGGTCAACTGGAAGCCGGTAATCGCGGCACCCCACGGCTATGCGATGGGCCTCGCACTCGGCATCGTGCTCGAATGCGACCTGATCGTCGCGGAGGCCGAAACGAAGTTCCAGGTGACCGAGACCTCGCGCGGTCTCGGCGGCGCCAAATACTGGGCCCTGCTGAACTTCCGCGGCGGTGCGGCCTTCGCCAACGAGGTCGCGCTGACAGGACGCTTTTTCACCGCCGAAGAGGCCCTTGCGGCAGGAATCATCAATCGCGTGGCTCCCGAGGGACAGCATCTCCAAGTCGCGCAAGAGCTGGCCACCGAAATCGCGAAAAACCCGCCGCTCTCGGTGCGTGCAACCGTGCGCACCCGTCGCTGGTACATGGATCAGCTCGAACGCGAGGTCACGATGCAGACCGCACCGTTGAAGCTCTACCTCAGCGAGGACTTTCGCGAGGCCGCTCGGGCCTTTGCCGAAAAGCGCCAGCCCGGGCCGTTCAAGGGGCGCTGAACTTGCACTCTACGATCCGCCGCAGGAGCCGCCATGATCACCCCCGCCTATGTCCGTACGATGGCTGCCTACAATGCCGAGATGAACCGGCGTCTCTACGGTGCGGCCGCGCGTCTCTCGGATGCCGAGCGCCGGGAGCTGCGCGGCGCGTTCTGGGGCTCGATCCACGGTACCTTGACCCACATCCTGTGGGGCGACCGGCAGTGGATGTCGCGCTTCGACAACTGGCCGAGGCCGACCACCCCGATCAAGCAAAGCGCCGCCATGATCGAGGACTTTGCCCTGCTCAGCGCCGAACGTGAAAAGGCCGATGCCGACATCTCCGGCTGGGCCGCCAAGGTCGATGATGAATGGCTCGACGGGGACCTCACTTGGTTCAGCGGCGCCGCCAACCGCGAGGTAACCGCCCGAAAACGGCTACTGGTGTCCCATTTCTTTAATCACCAGACCCATCACCGCGGGCAGGCGCATGCGATGCTGACCGCCGTGGGCCAAGAGACGGGCGATACCGATCTGTTTCTGGTGGTTCCGAGGATCGTCGGCTAGCGGGCCTGGCCGTCAGCGCGCATCCGGGGGCGGGAGAACCCCCAGCGGCCGCGCGATAGCGGTAAGGTTCTCCCGCCGCGACTGCTCGCGGCTAGCCTCGTAACGTTCAAGTGCCGCGCGGTCGGCAGCCGGAACCGAAGCTTGCGTACGGACGAGGCAGGCGGTCGGACAGCGCGTGATGCCCTTGTTGCGGATGAATGCGGCGACCGCGGCCTCATACTCGCCGGGCGACATTGTCGACACGGGGCCGATCGGCTTCTCTCGGTTGTGGATCATCGCGGAGCGTCCTGTTCGAATCGTCTCCACATAGCTGTCCCGCCGGCGCGTCTGCCGCAATTTCGGAGAGTCCTCCGGTTTCTGCGGGGAATTGCGGGCCGTGATGTTGCATCACCCAGCCGCCTCTTTTCTCTGACCATGCAGGCACGAGAACTTGCAGCGCGGTAGCAGGACGAACTTCACGGAAATTTCCGATTCGTTCCCCGGTGCCGCTTTCGTCGCCCTGATTTTCGGCTCTGCCGGACCGTCAGGCGGTAGTGGCCCAGCCGGCGAGGAGCCTCGCCGAACGGCGGACAAATGAGCAATCGGTTGTTGGCCGCCGCGGCCAATGTGGTGCATTGTCGCTGGATCATCGATCAGTTGAGAAAAGAGGATTTAGTGACGGCGAAATTTTCGCCCGGCGGGTGGTCATGAGACTGAGTGTCGTGACCTTTATGCGGCCGGAGGGGGAACCGCGCGGCCGCTCGCTCCATCGCATCGTCGAGTACGCCCGGCAGATCGAGAGGCGCGGCTTTCCCGGCATCTGGGTCACCGATTCGCTCGGGCGTGGCCGTCCGACGCTCGATCCGCTCGTCGTCCTTGGCGCCCTCAGTGTTGCCACCCCACGGGTCGAGCTCGGCACGGCGGTATTGCAGGTCTCGCTTCGCCATCCGATCGAGCTCGCCCATCGCGTGCAGTCGGTCCAGGCTCTGTCCGGCGGTCGGCTGCGCCTCGGCGTCGGCAGCGGCTCGACGCGCGCTGATTTCGACCTCCTCGGAGCCGATTACGAGCAGCGCTTTCGAACTCTGATGCGTTCGCTCGACGTCATGCGCCGCGCCTGGAGCGGCGAGCCGGTCAATGGCGGCATATTGTCGCCCTGGCCGGGTTGCGAAGGCGGCCCGCCGGTGCTGCTCGGGGCCTGGCGCAACCCGCGCTGGATCGCCTATGCCGCAAAGCAATGCGCGGGCTGGGTCGCTTCCGGACTCTACAGCAGCTGGGAAGACCTCGAGGCAGGGATGCGGCTATATCGCGAAGCCGGCGGCACCAATGCCGTCCTCGCCAATGTCCTCGTTGATCTCAGCAACAAGCCCGAACCAGGTAGCCTTGCCGAGCGGGCTACGGTCTCGCTGGTCTGCTCGCCGGACGAAGCGCGGGTGCGGCTGAAGCGAATCGAGCTGCTGGGCTTCGACGAAGTCCTCGTCGTCTCGCCGGGCGGCGCGCTCGATGAGCTCGAGCGGGTGCGCGACTTTCTCTGAGCGGCGGTGACCATGAAGGTAAGCGTTCAGATTCGGTTGGGCCCGACCGCGGAAACCGAGGATAGGCCGGTTCGCCGCATCGTCGATTACGCGCGCCGGATCGAGGCCGCCGGATTCTCCGGGATCTGGGTCGGCGACTCGCTCGGCCGAGGCCGGCCGACCCTCGATCCGCTCGTTGCGCTGGCGACCTTGTGCGCCGTTACCGAGCGGGTCGAGCTCGGCATTGCCGTGCTGCAGGTACCCTTGCGCCATCCGGTCGAGCTCGCTCATCGCGTGCAGTCGGTCCAGGTGCTGTCGGGAGGCCGCCTGCACGCGATGAGCGAGCGGCTCGACGCGCGCCGATTTTGAGCTCCTCGG
>DATNKF010000526.1:0-5829 GCA_035603555.1 Allostellaceae bacterium | reverse complement strand
CGCCTATGTTCACCTCGTCGATTTCGGCGGCACGGTCTGCGTTGCCGGAATGATCGTCTCGCCGAACGACGTGATCCATGCCGACCGGCACGGCGCGGTCGTCATCCCGCCCGAGGCGATCAAGGAGCTGCCGGCCGCGGTGGATCTGCTCGCGCGCCGCGAGAAGGTCATGATCGACGCCGCGAAGTCACCCGGCTTCTCGGTCGCTCGACTCCGCCAGGCCTTCGCCGAACAGGAAGAGATTCACTGACGCCTCTCGACCTTCTCAGCACGAAGCAGACAGGGATGAGCGAGACACGTTTTAAAAGCGGAATGCTGGTCTTCCCCAATCTGACCCCGCTCGACCTGACCGGCCCCTACGAGGTCCTCGCCCGACTGCCGGGGGCCGAGACGTTGCTGTTGTGGAAGAGCCTCGATCCGGTGCGCTCGGAGCACGGGCTGACGATCTTGCCGATGGCCACACTGTCGTCCAGCCCGCCCCTCGACCTCGTCCTCGTCCCGGGTGGGGCCGGGATCAACCCGCTGCTCGAAGACCCCGAGGTGCTCGCCTTCCTGCGCCGCGCCGCGGAGACGGCACGTTACGTCGTCGGGATCTGCACCGGCTCGCTGGTGCTCGGTGCCGCGGGTCTGCTGCGTGGGCGCCGCGCCGCAACTCATTGGATGTCGCGCGAATTGCTGCGAGCCTTCGGCGCCGAGCCGGTGGCCGAGCGCGTCGTCGTCGATGGTAATCTGTTCACCGGCGGCGGCGTCACCGCCGGCATCGATGTGGCGCTGACTGTCGCCGCCGAGATCGCCGGAAAGGCGGCGGCGGAGGCGATCCAGCTCGGTATCGAATATGACCCGGCGCCGCCCTTCCAGTCGGGATCACCCGAGGCGGCCGATCCGGCGGTGCTGAGGGGCGTGCTGGCTCGCGCCGAGCCGCGCCAGCGCGACCGTGCCGAGCGGGTCGCCCGTGCCGCCGCGGCGTTGGGATGACTTTCGACCCCGAGGCTGTCCGCGCTTTCGAGCACGCCGGCTGGCAACGGGCGGCTGCGCACTACACCGCCACCTTCGCTCATGCGACCGCCGGTTTTGTTGGCGACCTGCTCGACGCCGCTCGGGTCGGGGCAGGGACGCGCCTGCTCGATCTCGCCTGCGGACCGGGTCTCGTCGCGGCAGCGGCGTCCGAACGCGGCGCCCTGCCGGTGGGACTGGATTTCTCCTCGGCGATGGTCGCTGTTGCGCGCGTCGAGTATCCCGGCATCTCGTTCAGGGAGGGCGATGCGGAGGCGCTGCCCTTTGCCGACGTTTCGTTCGACGCGGTCGTGGCGAATTTTGGGATTCACCACTTCCCCGAGCCGGTAAAAGCTCTGCGCGAGGCGTACCGTGTCTTGGCTCCTGGCGGTCGACTGGCATTCACGACCTGGGCGGCGCCGGCAGAGAACATCGCCTGGCAGCTTCTCTTCGATGCAATCGCGGCCCATGGCCACGGGTCGGCGGCGAATACTCCGTCCCCCGGCGGCGGTCTGCGCGACCCGGCAGATGTGCTGGGGCTCCTCGACGCGGCCGGGTTCTCGAAGGCCGAAGCACGGCCAATGCCCAGCACATGGCTCGTCAGCGACGCCGCGGATCTCGTCGAAGGGTTTCGCCGCGGGACTGTGCGCACCGCCGCGCTGATCGAGGCCCAACCTGCGGCGGCAGTGCACGCGATCGAAGCGGCGATGGTCCGCCGCGCTGCCGCCTATCGGCGCGGCGACGGATATGCCGTTCCGATCGTTGCGATCCTCGGCTCCGGGGTACGAGTTTAAACGAGGTTCGATTCCCCCGGTGCCACGGGTTGGCCGGTGAATGCCCGGGCGATGTCGTCCCGCGCCTTTGGCGACCGCCGATAATATTGGTGCGAGGCGTCCGGGGGTACGGTCGAGTTGTAATCGTTGAGGTCGGTGCAGTTGATCGAGCGAAACCGATTTGGCGGGTATAGCGCGGTGTTGAACTTGTGCGCCGGGCCGTCGAAACCGAGCCGCTCCGTCAGGTTGATCGCCTGGCTCAGATACATCGCCACATCGCGCAGGCTGTAATAGACCGAGATCCCGGCGGCGAGATCGGGCAACCGGCTAAGCCGGGCGCCGGCGGGCAGCTCGAAGGACTTGTCGATCTCGTCGGCTGCCGCGAGCACGGCGTAGTCGAAAATCGCTGTGGTGTCTCGGCTCAGAAACCAGGCTTGGACCCCGGCGGCGAGGGCGAAATTGCCCATGCTGTGCGCGAGCAATACGACGCGGCGTCTCGGGTTCTGGCGCTTTGCTTCGTCGCGGAGCGATTTGACTTCATCGAGAAACCAGGCGAGATGAGCCCCGGAGCTGCTGGCGCGCGCCTGGTCGGCCCGATAAGCGCCAGAGAGGAAGTGCGGCGGAACCGCGATGAATGCACCCTCCGGGGGCCAGCTGAACGCAAGAACCGTCATGTCCGCCCCGGCTACCGGCGAGGAGGCGAACCATTCCCGATTGAAGGCGGCACGAGAGATCGCGCTCTCGAACGCATTGGCGAACCCATGGATGAACACCAACAGGTCCTTGCCGCTGCCGAGAATGGCCTGCCGGGTTGCGGGGGCGAAACCGGTTGCCGTCTCGTGGGTGATCGCCGTGATCCTGCCGCTGTCGGCATTCGCGAGCGTCAGTCCGTCGACGGTCGCCTCGGCGCAGATCAGGCCGGTGCGGTCGAGTGGTCCCATCGCCACGCCGAAAGTCAGCGGGCCCGTCTGTCTGCGGTTGGTTCCGAAGTAGACCGTCGCCATTGCGTCCCCCTTGCCCCGTTCGCGGACCGGTATGGTCGTTCCGACCGGAGCCCGCGATCCGCGATCGTTCCTGTCCCTCGCACCGACAGGCTCGTGCCACACCAGATTGCTTCGTCGCGCGATGCGCTCCTCGCAATGACACCCGTCTTTTTTTCCAAACTACGGCTAGAAGTCCGGCTTGGGCAACGGCCGGGTGGGTTTGCGGATCGGCAGCAGCGCCGGCATCTCGTCCTCGGCCGCCGCCCAGCCCCATTCGAGCAACGGCAGCACCGTGTGGGCGAAATCGGCGATGCGGTCGACCAGTGCCGGCGACTGCATTTCGGCGTCGCTCAGCGGGTGATGCGCAGTAAAGGACTTCCAGCCGACATAATCGGCTACCGGCGTGCCCCTGGCCGCTTCGAAGCCACGGGGCGGGCGGCTCAGCCGGTCGTCGCTGGAGAGCGGGCAATCGGCCGCGGCGAGCCGGCCGGCGATCGCCAGAAAGCCATCGGGATCATCGAGGACCGCCCGCCGAAAGCGCGTCAGGAGAGCGGGCTCGGGATGCCAGAAGCCCGCCGCCGCCATCGATTGGCCGGGTGCGACGTGGATGTAGAGGACACCGGGGTCGCGCCGGCCCCCCGAGCGCGTCAGCACCGCGCCGGCATGCGTCTTGTAGAGCCGCTTGTCGGGTGAAAAGCGAACATCGCGATAGATCCGAAAGATGCCGCGCCTTGGGTCGCCGACCAGCGGCAACCCAGCTTCTCGCAGCGCGGCCCCGACCGCAATGATCAGCTCGCCGAACGGTCCCAGCACCTCGGCCTCGTAGAGCGCCTTGCGCGGTTTGAACCACGCCGGGTCGTTGTTGTCGCGCAGCTCGTTCAAGAACGCGAAAGCCGCAGGCCGGAACCCGGCAAACCCGGTAATAGCCGCTTTCATCGGCTTTCCTCACCGCTGCGGCGCCCATGGAGCAGGAATTCGCGATTGCCCTCAGGGCCGAGGATCGGACTTTCGACAATCCCGACGACCGCCCAGCCCGGCTGTGCGGCGACCCATGCGGCGGCGCGCTCGCAGACTTCGCGATGAATTTCGGGGTCGTGCACCACTCCGCCCTTGCCGACTTGCGTGCGGCCCGCTTCGAATTGCGGCTTGACGAGCGCCACCAGCTGGGCGCGCTCGGCCGCGAGCGCCAGCGGCGCCGGCAACACCAGGCTCAGCCCGATAAAGCTCGCATCGCAGGTGATCAGATCGACCGGCTCGGGGATGTCGCCACGGGTCAGGTGACGCGCGTTCACCCGCTCGCGGACGACGACCCGTGGGTCCTGCCGCAGCTGCCACGCGAGCTGCCCGTGACCGACATCGACGGCGTAAACCCGTCGAACGCCGCGATCGAGCAACACGTTGGTAAAGCCGCCAGTCGAAGCGCCGACATCGAGCGCAACCATTCCCTCGACAGGGATTCGGAAGTGGTCGAGCGCGTGGGCGAGCTTAACGCCGCCGCGCGACACCCAGGGGTGATCACGTCCCTTCAGCACGAGAACAGCGTCTGAGGCGAGCTGCTCCCCGGGCTTGTCGACGCGCCGCGCGCCGCAGCTGACGAGGCCGGCGAGGATCAGTGCCTGCGCCTTTGTCCGGCTTTCGGCGAGGCCCTGCTCGACGAGGAGCTGATCGGCACGCCGTTTTGCCGTCACCTTCGTAAAAGTCAGGCCCTGGCGGGCTGTGCGACGATTTCTCGGCCGAGTGCGGAAAGCGCCATCGCCACGATGTGGCGGCCGTTGAGCCCGGCCTGATCGTATTGCGTCTGCGGCGAATCGTGATCGAGGAAGACGTCGGGCAGCACCATCGTACGGATCTTGAGCCCGTGATCGAGCAACCCGTTCATCGCTAGATGATACAGCACTTGGCTGCCGAAGCCGCCGATCGCTCCCTCTTCGATCGTGATCACGACCTCGTGCTCCCGCGCGAGGCGATTGATCAAGCCGGTATCGAGCGGCTTGGCAAAGCGCGCATCGGCAACCGTCGTCGACAGCCCGTAAGCCGCGAGCTCCTGGGCGGCCTTCATGCATTCGGGGAGGCGGCCGCCGAAATTCAACAACGCGATAGTGGTGCCCTCGCGGATGATGCGGCCGCGGCCGATCTCGAGCGGGACGCCCCGCTCGGGCAGCGGTACGCCGACCCCGTCGCCGCGCGGATAGCGCACCGCCGAAGGCGCGTCGTCTATCGCCGCACAGGTCGCGACCATGTGGAAGAGTTCTGCCTCGTCGGCCGCCGCCATGATCACGAACCCCGGCAGGCAGCCGAGATAGGTGATGTCGAACGAGCCGGCATGGGTCTGGCCGTCTTGGCCGACGAGACCGGCGCGGTCGATCGCAAAGCGCACCGGCAGCTTCTGGATCGCGACATCGTGCACGACCTGGTCGTAGGCGCGCTGCAGGAAGGTCGAATAGATCGTAGCAAAGGGTTTCATGCCTTCGGCGGCGAGGCCGGCGGCAAAGGTCACCCCGTGCTGCTCGGCAATGCCGACATCGAAGCAGCGGTTCGGGAACTTCTCGCCGAACAGGTTGAGCCCGGTCCCCGACGGCATCGCCGCGGTGATCGCGACGATGCGGTCGTCGGCCTCGGCCTCCTTGATCAGCGACTTGGCGAACACGCTGGTATAGGAGGGTGCCGTCGATTTCGATTTCACCTGCGCGCCGGTGACAATGTCGAACTTGGCAACGCTATGCCATTTGTCCTCGGCCTGCTCGGCCGACAGATATCCGTGGCCCTTCTCGGTCACGGCGTGGATCAGGACCGGTCCCGGCTCCTTGCTGTCGCGGACATTTTTCAACACCGGTAGCAGATGGTCGACGTTGTGACCGTCGATCGGGCCGACATAGTAAAAGCCGAGCTCTTCGAACAACGTCCCGCCGGTGAGAAAACTGCGGGCCAATTCCTCGGCCCGCCGCGTTGCATCCTCGAGCCGCCTCGGGAAATGGCGCGCCACTTCCTTGGCGATGTGGCGCAGCGACATGAAGGATTTCGAGGATAAGAGGCGTGACAGGTAGGCGCTCATCGCGCCGACGGCCGGGGCGATCGACATG
>DATNKF010000525.1:0-2104 GCA_035603555.1 Allostellaceae bacterium | reverse complement strand
CTGTTCGGCGAAGCCCTGCGCCAGGCAGGATTGCCTGAGTGACGACAGCCACCCGCCGCCTCGCCGCGATCGTCGCCGCCGATGTGGCGGGGTATTCGCGGCTGATGGGGGCGGACGAGGAAGGCACGCTCGAATTGGGCGTACGCTATGTGCTCGAAGGCGGCCTGCGCAAATCCGGCAACCGCATCCGTGTCACGCCCTCAACCGAGACTGGAGAGCCGCTGTCGCAGGTAGGCGCGCACCGCCCGCCGGTCGGGCGGCGGCAAAGTTCCGAGCCGCCCTGCATCGCGCGCGTCGATCGTCGCGATCTTCGCCGGCCGGACAATTGATGGAGCCGGCAGCCCGGCACCGCCGAGGTCCGAGATGACGACATCACCAGGCCAGCCGCGATGCTCCGCACTGGTGATCATCGCCAGCCACAGAAGACCGTGTACGGTCTCTAAGTCGCCGGCGGCGACGACAAGAGCGGGTCGGCGCTGGCGAACCGGTCGATCGGTGTACGGAAACGGGACCCTGACGACGTCCCACGGTTCAAAGATCGGCATAAGCCTGGCGATCGGTCTCCGAAGACCATTCGTCGAAGGTCGCGAACGGGTCCTCGACGGGGCCCCGATCGCCCTTCGTCAAGATCACGCGGTCGCCCTCGACGCTGTAGACGAGTGCGTCCCCCGCTTTCAGACCGAGCGCGGTCCGCACCGGAGCCGGGATCGTCGTTTGCGCCTTGCTGGTCAGCTTGCTCGTAATCATCGCTCCGCCTGATGCTGTCCTTGTCTTAAGGTAAGGAATTTCCTTACCGCCGTCAACTCGCGGCTGCTCCTACGCCGCCGGCCTGATTTGCGGGTGACGCCGGCTCGCCCTTCACCTAAGTTGTTGGCGCAACAGACAGGAGGCCGCATGCTGGCGATGTGGGTTAAGGTCCGGGTCAAGCCGGAGGGGCGCGAGCGCTTTCTGAAGGCGATCGAGGTGGATGCTCTCGGTTCCGAGCGGGACGAGCCGGGCTGCCTGCGCTTCAATGTGCTGCAGGACGCGCAGGACCAGAATGTCTACTACTTCTACGAAGCTTACCGCGACGAGGCCGCACTGGAGGCGCATCGGGCGGCACCCCACTACGCCGTCTGGCGCGCAGCCGCGGACACGCTCGACGGGCCGCCCGAAGCGACGCGCTGCCAGACCGTGTTTCCGGCGGCAGCCGAGTACTGGACGCGAAATAAGTAAACCTCGCAATGACAGAGTCCCTCGGGGAAGGGCAGGCACGGATTATTTTCGCGCCGCTGTTGTCAGTAAGCCCGCCCGATAGAGGGCGAGCGTTTCGCGGGCGACGATCTCGTCGGTGAAATGGCGCTCGACGAGTTGCCGGCCGGCCCGCCCCATTAAGGCGCGACGCTGTGGATCGTCGGCGAGGGCGGCGATTGCTCCGGCCAGCGCGTCGATATCGTGTGGCGGCACGAGGAGGCCGGTCTCGCCGGCGTGGACCGCTTCGCGGCAACCCGGGACATCGGCGGCGATCAGCGGGCGGCCGCAAGCGGCAGCCTCGAGCAGTGCCTTCGGGACCCCCTCGCCATAGGTCGACGGCAACACGGCGATGGCTGCGCGGCGCCACACGGTGCGCACATCGGCGACCGGGCCGAGCCATTCGATGCCGGGCTCAGTCGCGAGCGAACGGAGCTTCTCGGCGGTCAGCGAGTTTGGGTTGTCGGGATCGGTCCGCCCGGCGAGAAGCAGCTCGATCTTCAGACCGCGGGCCCGCAAGCGGCGGATTGCAGCGGCGGCCTCGAGCACGCCCTTGTCGCGCAGCATGCGCGATATGAGGGCCACCGTGACGGTGCCGCCGACGGGTGCAGGGAGCGGAACGAAGTGGCCAATATCGACCCCCGACCCTCTGATCAAGGCGATCCGCGCGGGGTCGATCCCCAGCCCGACGAGGGCGGCGCGATCCTCCGGGTTCTGCACGACGACCCAGTCTCGGCCGCCGCCCATGGCGAGCCGAAGCGCCAGGCCGAGCGGCCGCCGGCGCAGCCGGGCGGCGGCGGTCGTGGCGGTAAAACCGGAACCAAGACCCACCACCGATGCGACCGTGGTCGGGGCGTGGCGCGAGCGCGCAAAG
>DATNKF010000524.1:0-2351 GCA_035603555.1 Allostellaceae bacterium | reverse complement strand
TCTCTAGATAGTCGAGATATTATTAACGGGACTTCCTAGGTTGTGAAGTTGACGATGGCATAGGCGAGGGCTGCCCAGCGTTCCATTACTTCGCGCCGTTGTTCGACCATGCTGGTGCGGTTGTAGGCCGCCTCGGTCTTGTCCTTTATGGCGTGAGCCAATGAGGCCTCTTTAGGCCGAAGTTTTTACTTTGAGAAGGCGCAAGTGATTGCTCCTGCTCGGAGTATTTCCGGCGGGAGTGGTATGTTACTGGCTACAGCTTGGTCGGGTCGACATCGAGGAGACGGAAAGCTTGGGCCTGGATCGGCGTCGGGGTCGCGACCAGGGTAAAGCTGTAAGCGGCGTTGAGGGTGGTGGTCATCTCGTTGAGGGTGCAGGTGGCGAGATCGCGCAGCAGGCTCTGGAAGCTGTGAACCGGACCGCCATTGGCGGTGAGTTTGCTGGCGCGCTTGCGCAGAGCGGCCGGCGAGGGTTGGGCGGGCGCGACGATCGAGGTGCGCTCGCGGGCAGCGGCGGCAGGGTCGTCGTCGTCAAACAGGATGGGTTTGAGGCGCTCGCGCATGTGCCATTCGACATGGCAGGCGAGCATGCACAGGAAGACGTGGGCGCGCACCCGAGGCGCGAGCCAGTGGTGGATCGGCCGCAGGTGGAGATCGACAGTCTTGAGGCTGCGGAAAGCGCGCTCGACCCGGGCGAGGCTCTTATAGGCGCCGACCACGTTTTCCGCCGCCAAGGCTTTGTCCTCGACGCTGGTGCGGATGACATAAAAGCCGTCGAGCCGGGCCTCGTCGGCGATGCGGGCGTGGTTGCGGCCAAAGGTGAAGCCGTCTTCGGCGACGGTGATGTCGAACAGCTTGGCGAGCTTGTAGCGGTTTTCGATGCGGCCGACGCCGCGCGCGATCTTATCCTGGCCCGTGGGGCCGGTGCCGCGGGCGATCTGATCGGCCAGCTTGGTCAACGCCGCCTCGGTGGCGTGCAGCAGATCCTCGCGCTTGCGGGTGCGTTCCTCGGCCAACAGCGGGTTGCGGCAGACGACCAGACGTTCGCCAGGGAAATCGGGGGCGGTGATCTCGGCCAGATCGCGCTCGTCGAACAGCGAGAGCTGGAAGGCGCCGGCGTCGACCAAAGCGCGGATCTGCGGGGCTCGCAGCGCGGTGATCCAGTCGAGCCCGGCGGGCCTCAGCTCGTCTCGGATGCGGGCGCTGGTGATCATGCCGCGATCGCCGACCAGCACGACGCGTGACAAGCCGAAGCGTTCTTTGAGCTTGTCGATTTGCGCCGACAATGTCATCGGGTCGGCGGTATTGCCTTCGAACACTTCGACCGCGACCGGGCAGCCGTCGGCCGCACACAGCAGACCGTAGACGATCTGCAGCTTGCCCTTCTTGCCGTCCCGCGAGTAGCCGAAGCGCGCCAGCTCGCAGCACCGGCCCTCCAGCCAGGACGAGGAGACGTCGTAAAGCACCAGCGCACCGTCCTTGAGGTGGCGGCGGGCGAGCGCGCCCTCGATCGCGGCCTGGCGCGCGCCCAGCCAGTCGAGCGCGCGGTAGAGTTCGACTTCGTCGACCGCACCGAGCTGCAACAGCCGGCCCAGGCTCGAGCACGCGGTGTCGGCGGCGAGATCGCGCGCCGTGGCGAGCTTGGAGGCGGGCGAGACCAGCCGGCTGGCGATCAAGGCGATCGTCAAGGGCGCCAGGCGCTTGTCGGTCGGCTTGCCGAGGAGCCGGTCGAGGCCAATGGCCCGGATCGTGCCCAGCACCGCGGCGGCGTGGCCGTGCGGCAGCGCGCGGCGGATGGCGATACCCTCCTCGGCGACGGCGACGCCGCCCTTCAGCAGGGTGCGAAATCCCTCGACCAGGGTGGTGGGCCAATCTGACAGATTGGCCAGGGTACGCTTTCTGACCCGGCCATTCTCGCGAAAGCTTTCGCGCAACAGGATGGCCGGGGGTGAACTGCGATTGGGCACCGATTCGATATACATGGCGCCATGATTAACATTTCACAGCTGGAAATACATCCGAAATTTCCGATATTACATGGGTACGTGGCGAAGGCAAAAACGGCGCAGGAGCTGCAGAAATGCTGGAGATTCAGACCCTCAGAAGTAAAAACTTCGGTTTAGCTTTTCGCTCAGCAAACCGACTCTCCTTGCAACATCCTCTCGATCATAGATTTGAGCAATCTCGGCCGCGACATTGATCACCCCGCCAGAATTTGCAAGATAGTCGGGCACATAGAAAACCCCATTACGCTGAAGGATCTCAGCGTAATTGTCTTGTATTAGCTGATTGTTTGCAGACCCGCATATGATCGGGAACCGAACGGTGTGGACATTCCGTGCCGACACGACT
>DATNKF010000523.1:0-3097 GCA_035603555.1 Allostellaceae bacterium | reverse complement strand
CCAGCGACGTGTCACCGGCCAACACCGGGACTGTGGCGAGCGACGCTCCTGCGAATGCGGCGCCGGTCGCTACCACCACCGAGCCGGTGCTCACCACAACAGCTGCCGCTCCGAGCCATCCGACCAGCGACGTGTCACATCCGGCCGACACCGGGAAGGTTAGCGAGACTCTTGCGAGTGCGGTGCCGGTCGGTGACACCACCGAACCGGTGCTCGCCATCGCCGGGGTCTCGCACAGCAATCCCACGACCGACCTGTTGCACCCGGCTGTTGCGGACACCGGCGCCGGTCAAGCCGCGGGACCAGCCGACACCCTTCTCGCGCTCGCCACCGCGACTGATGCACCGATCGAGCTTCCTGGATCCGCGACTGCTGCTCCGGCCAACGTCGTGACGGGCGCATCGAATGCCGCGGCGACCGTCCACCCGACCGCCATCGCAGGGGACGTGATCGCCTTGAACGACGCGCCAGCGCCTCCAGCACATGCTCTGTTCACCGGAAGCCAGTATACCGACTATGGCGTCACGCTGAGCAGCGACATCGCAGTTCCCCCACAGCATGCCGTGTCCCCGGCCGACACCACGTCCGCTCACGACACTTTGGTGCCGGTGGTTGCCGATGCCCAAAAACACGCGCCGCCGCCTCCCGACATCGTGGATACGACCCATCCAATCGATCACCTGGGACATGCCATGCTATAGCGGGGGGCGAACATGGCGGCTGTCGAGACACTGAGCGATGCGCCGCGCAACCATTCTGCGGATCAGCTTCGCGTCGCACCCAGAGACGAGCCCAGCGATCATGTTGGACCTGTCAACCCGCTGGCCGTCTGGCGTTCGGTCGCGCGCACCAACCTGATCGCGGTCGCGGCATTTTCGGTCGTCGTGAATCTGCTGATGCTCACGCTGCCGATCTACCTGTTCCAGATATCCGACCGCGTGCTGACGAGTCGCAGCTTCGAGACACTGCTGATGCTCTCGGCTCTCGCGCTGGCGTTCATCGGCATCCTCTCGATAGTCGACATTCTGCGTCGCCAGGTGCTGGGGCGCCTTGCAACCAAGATGGAGGCCTTGTTCGGTGGCGCAGTGCTGGCGAGCAGCATCAACAACGCCAGGGCTGGCGAGGGCGGGACCATCCAGGCGATCCGCAGCCTTCACCAGGTGCGCGGATTCATCTCGAGCCCGGTCATGCTTCTGGTGATGGACGCGCCACTCTCGCCACTCTACTTCGGAGTCATATTCCTTGTTCACCGAGATCTCGGCTACATCGCCGTCGTGGCGGGCTTGGTTCTGGCGCTGATTGCGCTGATTAACCAGAAAGCGACGTCGGAGCGTCTGGGCCTGGCAGGCCTGCATGCCGCAGAGGCCGATGCGGCGGCCGAGTCGCTGGCGCGAAATTCGCAGGTGATCAATGCGATGGGAATGCTGAGCGAGAGCATTCTTCATTGGGGGCGCCGGCAGGCGCCGGCCCTGACGGTGCAGAGCCAGGCGCTCGACCGGAATTTCTGGATCAGCGGTGCGTCGAAGTTCGTCCGGCTCGTGGCCCAGATCACGATTCTCGGCACGGGCGCCTATCTGGCACTTCACGCCGAGATCACCGGCGGCATGATGATTGCGGCCTCGATCATTGCCGGCCGCGCCCTGCAGCCACTCGAGGGCTTGATCGAGGGATGGCGCAGCTGCATTCAGGCGCGATCGGCCTATGCGCGCGTCAAGCAGGCGGTCGAGTCATTCCAGCGCGAGACGCCGAAACTCCGCTTGCCCAAACCGGAAGGGCGCCTGACCGTGGATCGAGTCTTGTACCTGCCGCCCGGGTCGAAGGAGCCGGTGCTCAACAGTGTGTCGCTCGAGCTCGCGCCCGGAGAGTCTCTAGCCATTGTCGGACCGTCCGGATCGGGCAAGTCGACCCTCGCGCGCATTCTGGTAGGCTGTCTGGTGCCGACCGCCGGCAAGGTCAGGCTGGATGGAACGGAGCTGCGCAACTGGGATCGGCGCCAGTTCGGCGAATATACCGGCTACCTGCCCCAGGAGGTCGAGTTATTTCCCGGGACCATCAAGCAGAACATCTGCCGCATGCGCGACGACCTGCCCGACGCGAGCATCTATGAGGCGGCGATGTTCTCCGGCGTCCACGACATGGTCTGTCAGCTACCGCATGGATACGAGACCGTGCTCGACCGCAGCGGCGGGCCGATCTCCGGAGGACAGAAGCAGCGCATCGCGCTCGCCCGGGCTTTCTTCGGTAATCCGTCCCTTGTCGTACTCGACGAGCCCAACTCCAATCTCGACGCTGCGGGCGAGCAGGCCCTGACCGAGACGCTGCAGCGCGCCAAGGAGCGGGGGGTCACCGCAGTGGTCGTAACCCTACGCCCGGCGCTGTTGAACAGCGTCGACAAAGTGCTCATCCTGCGGGCTGGACGCGCGGAAGCATTCGGATCTCCGAGCGACGTGCTGCATCGCCTGGTTCGGTCGTCCGGCGGAGCCGCCGGTGACAAGCCGGAGCAGCCGCGACGCATCGACTCCCCGGGCTCGGGGGGTGACCAGCTCGGGAGGACAGCATGAGAGCAAAAAAGGACAGTATTGGCGAGTGGTACCGCGACGTTCCGCTGAGCGCCAAATGGCCCATCTTCACCGGCCTCGCCATGCTGGTTGTATGGCTCGGTTGTTTCGGTGTTTGGGCCGGAGTCGCTCCACTGAACAGTGCGGTCGTCGCCTCGGGCACGTTCATCGCCACCGGACAGAACAAGCAGGTCCAGCATTTCGAGGGCGGCATCATCCGCGAGATTGCGGTCAAGGAGGGTGATGTCGTCGAGGCGAACCAGGTCCTTGTTCGCATGGACGACACCGCTGCCAACGCCAAGCTGAGGCGGCTGGTTTTGAAGAAGTATCGACTGCTCGCCATGAAGGCGCGTCTCGAAGCCGAAATGCGCTCTTCAGAGACAATCGAAACTCCGGCTGCATTCAGCGAGAGCGCACGTGATCCGGAAACCAAAGGGATTCTTGAGCGGCAACGCGCCGAGCTGCGGGCACGCAAGGCCAGTCTGGCGACCGAGGAAAGCGTACTCTGGAAGCAAATCGCCGGGCTGGAGGAAAGCATT
>DATNKF010000522.1:0-4762 GCA_035603555.1 Allostellaceae bacterium | reverse complement strand
CCAGAACGGCCAACAGGCTCGCAATTTCGGCCTGAAATTAGAGGCTTGACAGGCGATACAACCTATGATAGAATAACGAATGTCGAGAGACATCGCATCGTTAAGGCTGAAGATGGCTGGCAAGCACGCTAAAACGATTTTAAAACAGCATCTTACGACGGCTTTGTGGCGAGTTGCTGACAGCCGATATCCCGAGCGCGCTCGCGTCATGGTCCTGCTGTCGGTCAGGGCCGGCCTGCGCGCCGGCGAGATCGCCAAGCTGACCTGGCCGATGGTGGTCGACGCCCAGGGCCGCATCGCGAGCCATATCGAGCTTCACGACGCCGCGGCAAAGAAACGAAGCGGCCGAACGATCCCTCTACATCCGGACCTGAGGCGGTCGCTGCGGCGGCTGCACAAACAAAATGCAGTACGTGGCCCCGTAATCCGGTCGGAGCGCGGCGAGGCGCTGCGCCCGAGCAGCGTCGTGAACTGGTTCGCCCGGCTCTATCGCGAGCTTGGATTCGAGGGCTGCACATCACACTTGGGGCGCCGCACCTTTAGCGGAAATTTGCTGTCCACCAGTTCCCCCGTGATCCGGTGCGCGCTCAGTTTGCTAAGAAAACAGATGCCGTCGCCGCTTTCCCCATGTCAAAAAGGGGGCGCGTTCTCGGCGCGCGGTGTTCGACGGCTCGCAGCCCCGGTCAAGGATCGAACCGCCCCCGTCGAGGGACAGCACCGAGCCACCGAAGGAGCAGCGCCGGTTTGGGGAGGATCAACGCCGGCGCCGCTTTGCACGCCGGACTTGGTTGGGCGCGAAAACCCAAGCCCGGTCTGATCCTACGCGAGCAACGGTCAACGGAGTGTCAGCCGAGGCCGACTGTGGCGATCTCGCCCCCATCGCTGGCTGCCCGCGCCGTTTTCGGGCATTATGGGTATGCGTCTGACTTAGAAGAGATAAGGTGTCTATTACAACAGCTTATTTGCCAAGAGTGGCGGAAGAAGCAGCCTCGGGCCGAAGCCAACGCACGCGGCTTAGGGCGAGCGGTGAGCCGAGGCGGTTCGTGCGAGGTATAGCCACCTGCAGCGGTATTTCGGGAGTGCGAGCGGTTGCAGTCGACGACATAGCCGGCCGAATTCTGCCTGGCCAATTCCGGGCCCGACCCCGCCAGCATAGACAAGCCGCCCGTCAAGAAGACACGAGCACCGGCACTGCCCGCGCCCGAAGCGATTTGGATCAAGCTGAACGAGGTCTTCGCCTCTCGGGCAATCCCGCAAAGCCCTCGTCGAGATACCACTGATTCGCCGGCAGAACCAGGGCACGGACGGCTATATCCGTCCGCCCACGGCCCCGATGATCCACGGCCATCCGGGACCATATCCGGGACACTGGATATCACACAAATCCCCAAACACCTGAAATTATTGGCGTCCCCAAGGGGATTCGAACCCCTGTTACCGCCGTGAAAGGGCGATGTCCTAGGCCTCTAGACGATGGGGACGCAGCCGCTGCCGAGGGTTGCATCTAGAGCGGCGGGGCGAAGAAATCAACCGGCCTGCGCGCCGCTGTGGGCGAGGAGCGGCGGCAGCTCGGCCAGCGAGCCGATCTCGCGATCCGGCTGGCCGGGCAGGCGTTCGCGCCTCTGGCCGTAGCGGTTGCACCAGGTAGTCCTCATCCCGAAGGCCGAGGCGGCGTGGACGTCCCAGGCGTTGGAGGATACGAAGAGGATGGCACCCGCGTCGAGGCCGAGCCGGTCGCAGGCAAGACGGTAGACCTTGGGATGCGGCTTGTAGATCCCGACCAGCTCGACCGACAGCACGTGATCAAAGAGGCCGACGAGCCCGGCGTTCTCGGCGGCTGCGGCGAGCATCTCGGGCGAGCCGTTCGACAGGATCGCCGTCGACAGCCCGGCCGCGCGAAGTCGCCGCAGCATTTCCGGCACCTCGGGGAACAGCTCGAGCGCCAGATACAGCTGCATCAGCCGGTCGCGCAGCCCGGATTCGGTCAGCTCCAGAG
The DNA here is from genome assembly GCA_035603555.1 of Allostellaceae bacterium. Taxonomy (GTDB): domain Bacteria; phylum Pseudomonadota; class Alphaproteobacteria; order ATCC43930; family CGMCC-115725; genus AP-15. Next base: position 2,766 of record DATNKF010000522.1, on the reverse strand, counting down.
TCTCCAGCGCGAAGTCGAGCGCGTCGCCCGTCACCTGCCAGAAATCGGCATGCCGGCCTTGTACCGCGCGCAGCCAGGAGTACTGCAGCTGCTTGTCCCGCCACAACGCCGTCAGCCGGGCGGCCTCGCCGCCGAGCGCGTCGGTGCAGCGTCCGGCAGCCGAAGCGAAGTCGAAGATTGTGCCATAGGCGTCGAAGACGCAGGCACAAACGCCCTGCAGCGGCTCTCCTCTCATGCAGCACCCCGGCGTTTAATCGGCTTCGGCCAGCGCAGGGCGACGAGCGGCAGGACTTCCTCGATCAACCGGCGCGTCTGCGCCAGCATTTCGTCGTCGCCGCGCGCCGCCGGGCGCAGGATGAATTTGGAGATCCCGGCATCCACATAGGCCGCGATGCGCTCGACGATGGCCCTCGCGTCGCCGATCGCGAAATGGAGCTGAGGGTCGCGCCCGGTGCGTTTGCGGTAGGCCTCGAACAGACGGCCAAGGCCGGGCTCATCGAGTCGGCCGAAGCGGAACGGGATGCCGGCACCATAGTGGTCGTCGTCGATCGTTCGTCCCTCGGCGGCAGTGGCGGCGCGAATGGCGGCAATGACCGGCCCCACCTGCGCCGGGGTTTCGCCCCCGGCCTGCCAGCCGGTGCCGACCCGAGCGGTGCGCCGGATCGCCGCCTCGGACGAGCCGCCGATCCACATCGGCAGATCGGGCTGGATCGGCTTGGGTGCGATCGAGGCGCCGCTCAGGTGATAGTGGACGCCTTCGAAATCGACTTCGTCCTCCCGCCATAGCCGGCGGATGATCTCGAGCCCCTCGTCGGTCTTGCGGCCGCGCGTTGTGGTGTCGAGGTTTAGGGTCCGCCACTCCGGCGCCAGCGGACTGCCGATGCCGAAAGCCGGCAACAGACGCCCGTCGGACAACACATCGATCGTGGCACACTGCTTGGCTAGCAACACCGGGTCGCGGAACGCCAGCGACAGCACGTTGACGCCGAATTTGAGCCGCCGCGTCCGCCCGGCGAGGGCGGCCATCACGCTCATGCATTCGAGGATCGGCTCGCGGCTGACCATGCGGTCGGTCTGCCACAGCGAATCGATGCCGCCGGCCTCGCACAGATCGACCCAGCGCCAGAACCCGGCGACGCCGGCGAACGGGAACTCCATCAGCCCCACCCCGATCGCGACATTCCTCGGCATCCTGCCCTCCTCGCTCGATCTCGCCAGCCTGGCTTTTACATGATCTCGCGCCGCAGCAAAGCTACGGCGAGTTCCGAAGCGTTGCCCGATGACATTGGGCCGCGACCCGCTCATCATAACCGGTATGGCAGCAAACTCGCCCTCCCTTTCCGAAATCGCCGGCCTCGTAGGCTGCCCCGCCCGGGCCAACATGCTGACGGCACTGCTCGATGGTCGGGCGCTGACCGCCTCCGAGCTCGCCCATGCCGGCGGCGTGGCTCCGCAGACAGCGAGCGAGCATCTCGCCAAGCTCAAGGAGGGTCACCTCCTGGTTTTGACAAAGCAGGGCCGGCACTCGTATTACCGGCTCGCCTCCCCGCTGATCGGCAGGATGCTCGAGAGCATGATGGCGGTCACCCTAGCCGGTCCGGCGCGCTACCAGCCGCGCTGGCGTGGCGGCGACGCGTTGCGCAACGCCCGCATCTGCTTCGATCATCTGGCCGGGCGGCTTGGTGTGGCATTGGCAGATGCACTGGTGAAGCGGGAGCACATTTCTCTGTCCGTAGATGGCGGCATGGTCACGCCGGGCGGCGAGGAGTTTTTCGTCGCCTTTGGCATCGAGGTTCGCGAGCGGGGTCGCTCTCGCCGCCCCTTCTGCCGGCCGTGTCTCGATTGGAGTGAGCGCCGCACCCATTTGGCGGGAGCCGTCGGGGCCGCCCTTGCAGCCCGCTGCTTCGAGCTCGGCTGGGTCACCCGCCTGCGCGACACGCGCGCGGTGCTGATCACCGACAACGGCAAGTGCGGGTTCGGCGAGACCTTCGGGATCGAGCTGGCAGCCTGAGTCTTGCGCCCGGTGGGCGAATTATGGCCCGATCCGGTTCGGCTTGCCGAGCGTCGAGAGGAGGCGGGGATGCGGGTATTCGGGACGTTGCCGCAGGATGATTTGCGTCAGGTCCGGGCGACGGCTCGGGCCATCGAGGCAGAGGGTTATGACGGCGTCGTCGCGATGGAGAACAAGCACGACCCGTTTCTGGCTTTGGCTGTAGCCGGGACCGCGACCGAGCGGATCGAATTGCACACCGGTGTCGCGATCGCCTTCGCCCGCACGCCGATGGCGGTGGCCAATGTCGGCTGGGATCTCGCCGGCGCCACGGGTGGGCGGTTCGTCATCGGCCTGGGCTCGCAGGTGCGGGCACATAACGAGCGGCGCTTCTCGGTGCCGTGGACGCCGCCGGCGCCGCGCATGCGCGAATACGTCCAGGTGTTGCGCGCGATCTGGCGGTGCTGGAAGACTGGCGAGAAGCCGGCCTTCGAAGGCCGGCACTATCGTTTTACCTTGATGACGCCCAACTTCGCGCCCGAACCGATCACCGCACCGCCACCGGCGGTGATGATCGCCGCCGTCGGCCCGGCGATGCTCAAAGTCGCGGCCGAGGAATGCGACGGCGTCAAACTGCACGGCTTCTGCACCCACAAATATCTGACGGACGAGATCATGCCGCGGATCACGGCCGGTCTCGCCAAGGCCGGCCGGGAGCGGGTGCAATACGAGATTTCGGGCGGCGGTTTTCTCGCCACCGGACCGGACGACGAGGC
>DATNKF010000521.1:0-7128 GCA_035603555.1 Allostellaceae bacterium | reverse complement strand
ATGCCAATGGGCATGGCCGACATTGCCGCGGTGCTGTTCACCCAGTTCCTTCGGTTTGATCCGTTGGCGCCAGACTGGCCCGACCGCGACCGGTTTATCGTCTCCAACGGTCACGGCTGCATGCTGCTCTACGGGCTGCTGCACCTGACCGGCTATCCCGACATGACGCTCGATGAGCTGAAGCGCTTCCGCCAGCTCGGCAGCCGCACGGCGGGGCACCCGGAGCGTGGACATGCGAGCGGGATCGAAGTGACGACCGGGCCGCTCGGCCAGGGGCTCGGCAACTCGGTCGGCATGGCGCTCGCCGAGCGGATGCTGGCGGCCGAGTTCGGCGACGCGGTCGTCGATCATCACACCTATGTGTTCGCTGGTGACGGCTGCCTGATGGAGGGCATCAGTCACGAGGCGGCTTCGCTCGCCGGCCATCTCGGGCTCAACAAGCTGATCGTGCTTTATGACGACAACTCGATTTCGATCGACGGCCCGACTGAATTGTCGTTTTCCGATGACCCGCTGTTGCGGTTCCGCGGATATGGCTGGGCCGCCGAACGGATCGACGGCCACGACCACGAGGCGATCGCGGATGCGATCCGCTCGGCGCAAAAGAGCGATCGCCCGAGCCTGATCGCCTGCCGGACGATAATCGCCTTCGGGGCGCCGACCAAGGCCGGCACGGCCGCCGCCCACGGCGCGCCGCTCGGCGCGGCCGAGATCGCCGGGGCACGCGAGCGGCTCGGCTGGAGCGACCCGCCCTTCTCGATCCCGGAGGATATCCGCGCGCAATGGCGGGCGGCCGGTGACCGCGGTGCGGCCGAACGCCGTGCCTGGGAGGCGCGGCTCCAATCGCTTCCGGCCGAGCGCCGCGCGGATTTTCTGCGCCGCCAGCGCGACGAGCTTCCGTCGGGTCTCGACGCTGCTTTTGCCAAATTGTGCGCGGACTTCAGGCAGGCGAACGCCAAAATCGCGACGCGGCAAGCCTCGGGAACCGTGCTCGACACCCTGGCGCACCTCGTTCCCGAGCTCGTCGGCGGATCGGCCGACCTGACCCCGTCGAACAACACTAAGGCCAAGGACCAGAAGGATATCAGGCGCGGAGATTTCTCCGGCCGCTACATCCGTTACGGCGTGCGCGAGCACGGCATGGCAGCGGCGATGAACGGCATCGCCGTGCATCGCGGCCTGATCCCCTATGGCGGAACATTTCTCTGCTTTACCGACTACGCGCGCCCGTCGATCCGGCTGTCGGCGTTCATGGGGATCGGGGTCATTTACGTGATGACCCACGACTCGATTGGGCTCGGCGAGGACGGCCCGACGCATCAGCCGGTCGAGCATCTGGCCGCATTGCGGGCGATGCCGGGGCTTTATGTGTACCGGCCCGCCGACGCGGTCGAGACCGCCGAGTGCTGGGCCTTGGCATTGCAGCGGCGCGACGGGCCGTCGCTGCTGGCTTTGACCCGCCAGGCGTTGCCGTTGCTACGTGGCGAGGCCGCGTCCGAAAATCGCTCGTCGCGCGGCGCCTATGTGCTCGCCGAGGCCGACGGCCCGCGCCAGGTCACCTTGCTCGCGACCGGCTCCGAGGTCTCGGTCGCGACCGCGGCGCGCGAGGCGCTGGGGCGCGACGGCGTCTGCGCCGCTGTGATCTCGATGCCGTGCTGGGAGCTATTCGATAAGCAACCGAAAGAATATCAGGAAGCGGTCCTCGGCTCAGCGCCGCGGGTTGCCGTCGAAGCCGCCGTCCAGCTCGGCTGGGAGCGCTGGCTCGGCCCGCGCGGGGCGTTCATTGGCATGACCGGTTTCGGCGCCTCCGCTCCGGTCGAGGCGCTCTACCCGCATTTCGGCATCACGCCCGAAAGGGTTGCAGGGGTGGCCCGCTCGCTCCTATAGATCGAAGAGACGTTTCGGGAGGACGAACCATGGCGGTACGGGTTGCGATCAACGGCTTCGGCCGCATCGGCCGATTGGTAATGCGCGCGGCCTTGGAGCACGCCAACAAGGAGCTCGAAGTCGTCGGCATCAACGATCTGGGGCCGGTCGAGACCAACGCGCACCTGTTACGCTACGATAGCGTGCACGGCCGCTTCGCCGGCGAGGTCACCACCGGCGAGAACTGGATGGATGCTGGCCGCGGTAAGATCCGCGTCACTGCCGAGCGTGACCCCGCCAAGCTGCCGTGGCGGGAGCTGGGGGTCGACGTGGCACTCGAATGCACCGGCATTTTTACCAAGCGCGAGGCCGCCGCGAAACACCTCGAAGCCGGCGCCAAGAGAGTTATCATTTCCGCTCCGGCCGACGGCGCCGACTTCACCGTCGTCTTGGGGGTCAACCACGACGAGCTGTCAGCAGCGCACGAGGTCATCTCGAACGCGTCGTGCACGACGAATTGCCTGGCCCCGGTCGCCTACGTGCTGCATCAGGGCATTGGCATCGAGCGCGGCTATATGACGACGATTCACGCCTATACCGGCGACCAGAGCCTGCAAGACACGCTGCACGGCGATCTGCGCCGCGCGCGCGCCGCCGGGCTGTCGCTGATCCCGACTTCGACCGGGGCGGCGCGGGCGGTCGGCCTGGTACTGCCGGCGCTGAAGGGCAGGCTCGACGGTACCGCGATCCGCGTGCCGACAGCCAACGTCTCGTTGATCGACTTCAAATTCGACTCGGCACGCGAGACCTCGGGCGACGAGGTCAACTCGCTGATGGAAGAAGCGGCTCGCTCAAACCGGCTGCGGGGCATCATCGGCATCAACAAGGCCCCGACGGTGTCGGTCGACTTCAACCACGACCCGCACAGCTCGACCTTCGATGTGACGCAGACCCAGGTGCTCGACAAGCGCTTTGTCCGTGTCCTCGCCTGGTACGACAACGAGTGGGGCTTCTCCAACCGCATGGTTGAGGTCGCCGCCTATTTCGGCAGCTTGGCCTAATCCCACCGAGATTGCTTCGCTACGCTCGCAATGACAACTCAGGGCTGTCATTGCGAGGAGCAGGGCGACGAAGCAATCTCCGGCCGACTAGCCGCTCCGGTCGTAATCGTCCATTCGCTCGGCAACGCGGTCTCAACGCTGACCGTCGCCGCGAGAGTCGGCTGCACGGTCGTGCTGCTGAGCGCACCCGGAGCCGGGAGCTACGGGGGTCCGGGCTGGTTCGGAGCCCTGATCGCCGCGGCACGCGAGGCGGTACCCGAGGCCCGTTTCTTCGCCCTTCTCGATTGCGGCGACGATGTCGGTGCGGCGCTCGCTGCGATCCGCTCGGAGATCGAAGGCGTCGTGTTCACCGGCCGGGCCGATGTCGCCCGCCGCCTTGCCGACATCGCACGCCAACATAGCGTGCGGCTGGTGCTGCACCGGCCGGCCGCGACGCTCGACCTCGCCGACGACGTCTTCGCGTCGCCCGAAATTATCGAACAGCGATGCGCCGACCTTCTGATCTGACCCTGGAAAACGGGCGCGGCAGTGGTCAGGGGAGCGGCTTTTTCGTGCAGGTGAAATCTTTTCCGTCTGTCTTTTCGCATAGCGTGACGACGCGCTGGATGCCGTCCACAACCCAAAGAAAGGCTGTGTGCTCGTTCGCCGTAGCACTGGCGACATAGCTGCCCGACCCGCCGGGGGAGCCTTGCAGCAACCGGGATGTCGGCTGGGGCGCGGGGGGCAGGCTCGGTGTCGTCGTCGTTGTTTCCGCGGCGGGCGCAGCTTCCCCGCCGAGAACGAGTGCAGCCATCGAGAAGAGGATCGCAAGCAGCGCAGGAGCGAGGCGTTTCGACATCGTTGTCTCCGTCAGGGGAAGCGGTCCTACCACTCCCGGCGGCCTGAGCCGTCCGACCCGCGTCGGCGGGTGCCGTCGGTGTCAGCAGCCGAGCTTGGCGGCGAGGTCGATGAAGTTGTCGGCGATCACGTCGAAATCGTGCTCGGCCTTGACATCCCTGGTCTTGTTGGGGCCGTGCTCGAGCGGCCGGCTGACAAAGGCGGTGCGGAAGCCGCGAGAGCGCGCCGCCAGCAGGTCGCCATTGTGCGCCGCAACCATCATGCATTGCTCGGGATTGAGATCAAGAAACCCGGCGGTGCGGTCATAGGCCTCCGGCTGCGGCTTGTAGGCGTGAGCGACTTCGGCGCCGAGGATGGCGTCCCACGGCAGGCCGGCATACTTCGCCATGTTCACCATCAACGCGACGTTGCCGTTGGACAGGGTCGCCAGGATGAATTTGCGCTTCAGCCGGGTCAGGCCTTCGACCGTGTCCGGCCAGCCGTCGAGCCGATGCCAGGCGCGGTTGAGGTGATCGATCTCCGCCTCACCGAGGCCGGAGATCTCGAACTCCGGCAACAGCTGGACCAGGTTCTCCCGATGTAGATCATCGAGCTTGGCCCACGGGCGTTCGCCGTTGCGCACCTTTGCCATCGCCGGCTGGTAGCGCTCGCGCCATTTGTCTGCGAAGGCGTGCCAGTCTTTGTCATAGCCCTTGGGGCCGAGAAAGGCTTTTGCCTCGCGAGCAACGCTGTCGCGCCAGTTTACCACCGTGCCGAAGACGTCGAAGGTGAGGGCCTTTACGTCCGATACTGCCATCGCACGCGTTCCTTCTATTGGTCAGCCCGGGGGTGCCACCGAAAGGCGACCGACCACGCCGTGGCGTTCGATGAGGCGCGCGACGAGCCCCGACCTCTTCGCCTCCTCGACAAAGTCGCGCAGGAATGCCGCACCCGCGGTGTTTTTCCGCGCCGTGCCGACCGCCTGCTGCACGGCGGTGAACTGCCCGTCGAGAATCCGCGAGCCAGGGCGCGCCTGCGCGACCGCCAACAAGCCCGGGCGCAGCCCGGCATAGGCGTCCATCTTCTCACTGTCGAACTGCTTGAGCGCGGCGTCGGCGCTATCGAACTGCAATAGTTGCGCCTTCTTGACGTTGTTTTCGAGCCAGAGGCCGTAGGCGCTTCGCGCAGTTACCGCAATACGCTTCCCGGGTTGATCGACCTCTGCGATGCTGCGGATCGGAGAACCCGCCGGCACGAGATAGGTCGCTTCGATCTCGCAATAGGCGGCGGTGAAGTTGATCACCGCGGCGCGCTGCGGTTCGGCGCCGATCAGGCCGATGTCCCACAGGCCTTTCTCGGCGTCGTCGGCGATCTCGCCCGGACGGGCATAGGGCACATACTTCACCGGCACCCCCAAACGCGTCGCGATTTCGCGCGCCATGTCGGGCGCCACCCCCTCGGGGTCGCCCGACGGACTCTTTCCGGTAACCAAAAGGAAATTGCCCATATTGATCGCCGCGCGCAGCACGCCGGTCGGGGCCAGTTCGGATGCGACTTCTCGAGGCATGGAGAGTGTCCCGGAGTGGTGAACGCTTCAGCTTATTTTGAACACCACTCGCAGGCACGCGAATTTTATCCGAGGCGAACACCGTGAGGCGCTGATCCCTCGCCTGATCTCACCGGTTTTGCTAAAAGAGGAGATCGGGCGTTTGCCGGATGTGGCGCACCCCCAACCGCCAGGAAGGAACAGCCGATGGACCTCAACGAACCTGTCAAGAAGATCCTTAGCTATTACGAGAGCGACAACCCCGGGACCAAGGCGAATCTTGCGCGCATCCTCTTGCAGGGCAAGCTCGGCGGCACCGGTAGGCTGCTGATCCTGCCGGTCGACCAAGGTGTGGAGCACGGTCCGGCGCGCAGCTTTGCGCCGAACCCGCCGGCCTATGACCCGCATTACCATTACCAGCTGGCGATCGAGGCCGGGCTTTCCGCCTATGCCGCCCCGCTCGGCTTTCTCGAAGCAGGAGCCGACACCTTTGCCGGGCGGATTCCGACGATCCTTAAGCTCAACAACGCCAACAGCTTGTCGCGCTTCAAGGAGAACGCGACCCAGGCGGTCACCGCCAACGTCAAGGACGCGCTCAGGCTCGGCTGTTCGGCGATCGGCTATACGATCTACCCCGGCTCGGACGCCGCCTACGACCAGATGCACGACATCGCCGAGATGGCCTGTGAGGCAAAGTCATACGGCCTGGCGGTGGTGATCTGGTCCTATCCGCGCGGCGGCAACCTGTCGCGCGAGGGCGAGACCGCGATCGACGTCTGCGCTTATGCCGCGCAGATTGCCGCCCAGCTCGGCGCCCACATCATCAAGGTCAAGCCGCCGACCGCACATATCGAACTGGCAGCGGCCAAGAAGGTCTATGAGGAGCGCGACATCGATATTTCGACCCCGGCGGTACGCATCCGCCACGTCGTCCAGTCAGCCTTCAACGGCCGGCGGATCGTCGTCTTCTCGGGCGGCGAGGCCAAGGATTTGGACGGCGTCTTCGCCGAGGTCCGCGCGGTGCGCGACGGCGGCGCCAACGGCTCGATCATCGGCCGCAACACCTTCCAGCGGCCGAAAAAGGAAGCGCTCGACATGCTCTCGAAGATCGTCAAGATTTATCAGGGGAAAGACTGAGCCTTTGCTCGCCGACGAGACGCGGGCGACGACGCGGCTCTACCTGATCACGCCGCCCGCGCTCGACCCCGACCGTTTCGCCAAGGAGCTCGATGCGGCTCTCGCCGGCGGCGATGTCGCCTGCCTGCAGCTGCGCCTGAAGGAGGTCGACGACAACACGATGCGCCGCGCCACAAGGGTCCTGAAGCCGATCACCCAGGACCGTGGCGTCGCGTTCATCATGAACGACCGTCCCGACCTCGCCGCCGAGCTCGATTGCGACGGGGTGCATGTCGGCGAGGAGGACATGCCCTATGCCGAGGCGCGGCGGCTCTTGGGCCCGGACCGGATCGTCGGGGTAACCTGCGGTGCGAGCCGTGACCGCGCCATCGCCGCCGCCGAAGCCGGTGCCGACTACGTCGCCTTCGGCGCCTTCTTCCCGAGCACGACCAAGGCCGCCAAGCACCACGCCGACCCGGAGCTGATCCGCGACTGGAGCGAGACGACGGTGGTGCCGTGTTGTGCCATTGGCGGCATCACGCAACAGAACTGCGGCACGCTCGTCGAAGCCGGTGCGGATTTCCTCGCGGTCATCGGCGCCATTTGGTCCCACCCCATGGGCCCGCGTGCCGCTGTCGCCGAGTTCAACGAGGTGTTCGAGCGCCACGGCCGCGCCTTCACCGGGTGATCGGCAATTGTGGCAGAGGACGGGTGCGCGGAGTG
>DATNKF010000520.1:0-5116 GCA_035603555.1 Allostellaceae bacterium | reverse complement strand
GGTTGAATGAAGGGACCCGATCCGTACTCGCGCTTGCTCGTCCCCCTCGATTCGCTCGCGGTCGACGTGCTGACTGACGATGTCAGCGACAATTATGTAAGCAAGACCCTGTTCGCCGTTTCCGAGTTCGCGAATGTTATTCGCGCCGGCGCGACGGTCATCTCCGGCGAGGTGCTGCTGTGCGCCAATCTCGGCTTCGGGTTGCGATTGGTGTCCGACATCGGCGGTGTGGGGCACACCCTGCTGTTCGATACCGGACCAGAGGGGGCGATTTTCCTCCGCAATTGCGCAAACCTCCGAGTTCCGCTCAGCGAGGTCGAAGCAATCGCAGTGAGCCATGGGCACTGGGATCACATGGCGGCCCTTCCGGCTGCCATTGACGAAATCGTCGGTCGCGGCGGACGAGTGACCGTCTATGTCAATCCGGGGATGTTCGACGAGCGCGCCATCCGCTTGCAAAGCGGGAGGATCGTGCCGGTAGCGAAGGTGCCGCTGCCGGAGGAGCTGGAACGCCACGGAGCGACCGTGGTCAACAGTCCCGACGAGCGGTTGTTGCTGGAAGGGCATTTCTATTACAGCGGTGAAATCCCCCGAGTCACCGCCTTCGAGAAGGGCCGCGACGACCATCTGTCCCGGCGCCGACCCGAGGCCCCGTGGCAGCCGGATCCCCTGCTGATGGACGAGCGGATGCTCTTGGCACATGTCCGCGGGCTGGGGCTAATCATTTTCAGCTCCTGCTCTCACGCTGGCGTGGTCAATGTCTGCACCCACGCCCAGAGCCTTTTCCCAGATCTTCCGATTCACGCTGTGATGGGGGGGCTGCATCTCGGCGGGGTGATGGAAGGGATCATTCCCGATACCGTGTCAGCGCTGAGGCCGTTCAAAATAAGCCATATCATCACCGGCCATTGCACCGGCTGGCGTGCCTTGCATGCGTTGGCCAACGAGTTTGGCGAAGCCGTCAGTCAGTCCGCAGTCGGCACCACTTACACTTTTGCCGTGTCGCAAGCCCAAGCCCGATGATGGAGGCGTCGCACGCCCTCTGCTTGCCGGTGACCATCATCACCGGCTTCCTCGGCAGCGGGAAAACGACTTTGCTGAACCATATCCTCGCGAGTCAGCACGGGCTCAAGATCGCCGTCATCGTGAACGAGATCGGCGAGATCGGAATTGACGGCGAGCTGGTAGTCTCTGCCGGCGACGGCATGATGGAGTTGAGCAACGGCTGCATCTGCTGCTCGATCAACAATGATCTAGTCGACAGCATATTTCAGGTGTTGGAACGCCGCGAGCCGGTCGATTACCTAATCATCGAAACCACCGGTCTTGCCGATCCCCTGCCAATAATTCTGACGTTCCTGCGGTCGGAGTTTCGCAATCGCGTTCGTGTCGATTCGGTGATCACAGTCGCCGATGCCGAAAACTTCAGCCTGGATCTTTTTGACAGTCTCGTCGCCTACAACCAGTTTCGCTATGCAGACGTGGTCCTGCTCAACAAGTGCGATCTGGCGAAAGACCATGTTTTGGGCGCGATAGAAGCGAAAATCCGTGAAATCAAAGCCGATGCGCGGATCATCCGAACCACGCGGTCCGAGGTTTCGCTTCCGTTGATCCTCAGCGTCGGCCTCTTCGAGTCGGACCGTTATTTCACCGTTGAGCCCCGCTGTGCCGAGGAGACCGCTCGTGGGCATGATCATGATCATTCGGCGGTTGACGGATTCGATACTGTTTCCTTCGCATCGGATCAGCCGCTGGCAGTCGACAGATTTCAATCTTTCCTCGATCAGGATCTTCCTGACGGCGTGTTTCGCGGCAAAGGCATCCTGTGGGTTGCTGAGAGCGACGCGCGATATGTCTTTCATCTGGTCGGCAAGCGGTTTTCCCTCGACGAGAGCCGCTGGCACGGACCCAGAAAGAATACGCTGGTTCTGATCGGCCGAAACCTTGACCGTGACCGACTGCGGCGTCGCCTCGAAGCGTGTTTGGCAGCGGTGTCGGAATCTTGATGCCGCGCCCTTGCGGTCGAGATTGCTTCGTCGCTACGTTCCTCGCCCAACGACGACGGCTCTTTGGCGTCATTGCGAGCACAGCGAGGCGGGTGAGAATGACCGATTGGGTACTGCGCGGCGGCGAGGTGATCGACGGCAGCGGCCGGCCGCGCCGCCGGGCCGATGTCGCGATCGCCGGCGACCGTATCGCGGCGGTCGGGGTCGTCGGCAATGTGGCGGGCGCGCGCGAGATCGACGTCGCGGGGAAGATCGTCGCTCCCGGCTTTATTGACGTGCACACCCATGACGACCGGGCGCTGTTCGCCACACCGGATATGGCGGCAAAGGCGAGCCAGGGTGTCACCACCGTCGTAACCGGGAACTGCGGGGTAAGCCTCGCGCCGCTGGTGCTCGACACCGCCCCACCGCCGCCCCTCGATCTGATCGGCGATGCTGCCAACTACCATTACGAGCGCTTCGCCGACTATCTCGCGGGACTCGAGCGGACGCCGGCGGCGCTCAACGCGGCCTGTCTGGTCGGCCATTCGACCTTGCGCGTCGGGGCGATGAGCGCTCTCGATCGGCCGGCCGAAGAGAACGAGCTGGTGCGGATGGGCGAGCGCCTGCAGGAAGCGCTCGATGCCGGTGCCGTCGGTCTGTCGAGCGGGCTCGCCTACGCCCCGGCATTCCACGCGCCGGCTGCGGAGATCGAAGCGCTGGCGGCATTGTTGCGGCCTGCCGGCGCGCTCTATACGACACACATGCGCAACGAGGGCAGCGCCGTTCTCGACAGCCTCGAGGAGAGCTTTGCCGCTGGCCGGGGCGCCGGGGTGCCGGTGGTGATCTCGCATCACAAGACCATCGGCCGGGAGAATTTCGGCCGGACCGCCGAGACCCTGCCGCTGATTGCTGCGGCGATCGCGCGGCAAGAGGTCGGGCTCGACGCCTACCCCTATATCGCTTCCTCGACGGTGCTGAGTGCGGCACAGGCCGAACGGGCACTGAAGGTTCTGGTGACTTGGTCGAAGAGCGTCCCCGAGGAGGCCGGCCGCGAGCTTGCGGTAATTGCCGCCGATTGGGGCGTCAGCGAGAAAGAAGCGGTCGATCGGCTGCAGCCGGCGGGTGCCGTCTACTGGATGATGGACGAGGCCGACGTACAGCGGGTATTGCAATTCGAACACACGATGATCGGCTCGGACGGGCTGCCGCACGACACCCACCCGCATCCGCGGCTGTGGGGCGCCTTCCCGCGCGTTCTGGGCTACTACAGCCGCGAGCTCAGCCTCTTCAGCCTCGAAGAGGCGGTGCGCCGAATGACCGGGCTTTCCGCCTATCGCTTCGGTCTTTCCGGCAGAGGCATCCTCGCGGCCGGCGGCTATGCCGACGTCACCGTCTTCGATGCCGAGACCGTCGCCGACCGCGCGACGTTCGAGGTGCCGACGACCCCGGCGGCCGGGATCGAGCACGTCTTCGTCAATGGCCGCTCGGTGTGGCGCGAAGGCAAGCCCACGGGCGAACGTCCGGGCCGCGCCCTGCGCCGCCAGCAGATGCAGGCCGAGACTCGGGGCCTTCCGACGGTCTGACGTTCCGACTCGACAAAATTCAACGGTTGCGAATGAAGCCGAGTAATCGGACTGGTAGTCCAAAGTTTTACTACGACCTGCTGTTCGATTACCCGTTTGGCGGCGTCGAGGTGCAGAATACGCGGAGCATAATGGATTTGATTTTCAAGCGTTATCAGGGAATTCAGCCGGCGAAGGCACCGGAGGAAGTGGTGGAATGGCTGAGGGATTTTCACACCGATCTGGCGCAGCGCCTTAGTGCCGGGGAAGCGGTGCTCGACATGACCCCTGGCTAGATTTGGCGGGCGATCGCGACAATACGGCGCGGCCATGCGCCAGGGGGACCACGTGCCTGAGAAACTGCTCGACCGAGGTGCCCCAGCTAAAGCCGAGCGCATGAGCGCGACAATCCTCGGTGGGAAGCGCCAGCGCCTGCAACGCGGCGGCGCGCAAGTCCCAATCGAGCACACCGACCCCGCTGTCGCCGATCACATCGAGCGGCCCGGACACCGGTAGGGCTGCCACCGGCAGACCGCAGGCCAACGCTTCGAGCAAGACGAGCCCGAAGGTCTCAGTGCGGCTCGGTAAGACGAAGACATCCGCCGACGCATAGTGCCGGACCAGCGCTTCGCCCTCCTGGCGGCCGGCAAAGTGCACCTGCGGATAGCGATGCTTCATCTGCGATAACAGATGACCGTCGCCGACCACCAGCTTGGAGCCGGGGAGATCGAGATCGAGGAAGGCGGGCAGGCTTTTTTCGGCGGCCACGCGTCCGACGTAAAGGAATACCGGTCGCGGCAGATCGAGAGCGGGGGCGCAGCCGGGACGGAACAATGCGATGTCGACCCCGCGGCTCCAGGCGACGACTCGCTCGAACCCATGGGCCGCCAGCTCGTCGCAAACGGTCGGCGTGGCGACCATGACCGCGCTCGATTTCGCATGAAAGCGCCGCACTGCGGCATAGCTCAACGCCAGGGGGATGCCGAAACGCGCTTTCAGGTATTCCGGAAATTTGGTGTGATAAGCTGTGGTGAAGCACAGGCCGCGATCGAGGCAATAGGCCCGTGCGGCGAAACCGAGCGGCCCCTCGGTCGCGATATGGATCGCATCGGGCATCAGCGCGTCCAAACGGCGCGCCAATGCCGGGCGCGCGCGCAACGCGAGCCGCACTTCCGGATCGGTCGGGCACCGCAGCGTGCGGAACAGGTCGGGCGTTAGGGCGTAGGCCTCGTGTCCTGCAGCAATCAGCCCGTCGCGCAAGGCCGCGAGCGTGTGGGCGACGCCATTGACTTGCGGCGCCCACGCATCGGTAACGAGCGCGATCTTCACGAGTCCGCGTCGACCAGAGCCGGAGCCTCGATGTCCGATTCGACGACAGCGGCGGCCCGTCCCGTCAGCGGGTCGAGCGCCCATCGGTCGATCCAGTCGATCAGCTCGAGCCGCCCGTCGTAGTGCTCGACGAGGGCGGTGCAGCTCTCCACCCAGTCACCGCTGTTGCAATAGAGAATGCCGCCGATCTCGCGCAGCTCGGCATGGTGGATGTGACCGCAGACCACGCCTTCGACA
>DATNKF010000519.1:0-3269 GCA_035603555.1 Allostellaceae bacterium | reverse complement strand
CTGCGGCCCGGCTGAAGCTCATATGGCGGGCTGCCGCTTCGAACGCTCGCAAGGCACCCAGAGGCGGGAGATGGCTGTTCATGCCGGATGAGAATTCCTAAGCCGTCGCTGAGAAAGTCTCGTTTGTCGACGCCTCGATCGAAGCCATTTACGCTGAAGTGGCTTCTCGCGAGCGAATTCGCAATGCTCGGCGACTTTAGGAGATCTAAAATGGCGACGATCCAGTTCGAAGCACCCGAGCGCCGATTCAGTCCGGTGCCGCACCGGGAGAGGCGAGTAGGCACCGGTATCGCGGGCCGGGTGTTGGCGAGAGTTCGCGAATGGCGCCGGCGCGCTCACGACCGCGCTGAACTCGCCAAGCTCGACGACAGGATGCTGCGCGACATCGGGCTTACCCAAGCCGATGCCGAATTCCTCAGCAGCAAGCCGTTCTGGCGGGAGTGACGCCACAAGCGTATGATGGTCTGCAAGACCGCCCGGCGGCCCGAGCCTCAACTTCCCGACGACCACAGGAGGAGCAAACCATGACGACCCCGGACACCCTGCGCTATGTCGAGGGCGAACTGAACTATCTCGTGCCGATGGCCGAGCGGCCGCGTTATTTCGCGTATGACGCCGGCCCCGATGCGCCGACCAACATGGCGCACGAGGCGCACACCGTGCGCATCCATGATATGCGGCCGATTTCGCACGAAGTCACGCTCGACAGTAAGGGTTTCGCGCTTGTCGAGCAGCGCAGCGCGGTGCGCGACTTCTGGGATGAGGACGAAGTGCACGAGGTCTATATCCCCGAGGCCGAACGCTTCATCGCCGAGGTAACCGGGGCCAGCCGCGTCTTCATCTTCGATCACGTGCAGCGCCGCCGTGTGCCGGGGGCGACGCGCCGGGCACCGGGCGTGCCGGCCCAGCCCGCGACGCGCGTCCATGTCGACCACACCGGAAAATCCGGTCCGCAACGCGTGCGCGATCTCTTGGGCGAGGATGCCGAGGAGCTGTTGAAGGGACGCGTCCAGGTGATCAACCTCTGGCGTCCGATCCACGGACCGTTGCAGGACGCGCCGCTGGCGATGTGCGATGCGAAGTCAATCGATCCCGTCGATCTCGTACCCTCGGATCTGGTCTATCGCCACCGGACCGGCGAGACCTATTCGGTCACCTACAACCCGGCACACCGCTGGTACTACGTCCCCGAGATGCGGCGCGACGAAGCCCTGCTGCTGAAGTGCTGCGACACCAAGACCGACGGCCGCGCCCGCTTTATGGCGCACACCTCGTTCACCGACCCGACCACACCCCCCGACGCCCGGCCGCGTGAAAGCATCGAGCTGCGGGCATTGGTGTTCCACCCGAACTAAGACTTTCCGCTTCCCGGCCCGCCTCCGACGAGGCGGGCTGGGTGACGGCGCCATTCAGTAAGGGCGGCCGTCGCTGTGAACGAAGATGCGGCTGCCGTCGGGTGCCAGGGCGCGGCCGAGATCGTCGTCCGGGTAGATCACGGTATCGCCAGGATTGCGATCGCCGATCTCGAGATAGACCACCTCGCGCTCGGTGCGGTTGATCAGATGATGGGCGTTGCCCGAGCCGGCCCTGAAGCCGGCGCACATGCCGGAATGCAACGCGGTCTCGCCTTCGTCGGTGACGAGAATAGGGTCGCCTTCGAGGATGTAGATGAACTCGTCCTCGCTCCGATGGGTGTGGCGCAGCGCCGACATGCCGCCTGCCGGCAATCGAGTTAGGTTCACCCCGAAATGGGTCAGGCCGAAGTGATCGCCGAGCGCCCGCCGCACGCGGCCCGCCACGCGCGACGCGAACTGCTCGGGATAGCCTCGGCCCGGCCGCGTCGGCGGCACCGCGTCGGCTTCGATTGCAACAGGTGCGGCTTCCTCCGCCATCGTCTCCTCCTTTGCAAACTGGCTTTCGACGGTGAGCCTCTCGTTACCAGAGCACCGGGACGTCGTAATCGCCAACAACTTGGCCACCGTCACCATGTGGCAATGCTCCGCCAGAGCCTGAGCCATCACGATCCCATTCCAGGGATCGCGGTGCGGCCCGGGGAGGGCAGCGGCGGCAAGGGCATGGCTGAGCGAGACCGGCATGGTTTCGATGCCTTCTCGCTCTAGGCGGCGAGGCAGGCTCTCGGGCAATGCCGGCAACCGCCCCAAACGCTGCTTGTAGGCTATTTCGTACCCGATGCAGGCACTGACGAAGACCTCATTGTCCGGATCGCTGATCGCGGCTTCGGCCGCATAGGACAGCTGCGGATTGTCCGTCAACCACCACAGCAGGGCGTGGGTATCGACCAGCAACCTCACGATTCGCCGGAACGTGGAAGCGTGATGCCAAACTCGTCGGTATGCTTGCCCTCGGCCGCGTCGAGGTCCTCGGGGTCCATGGGCTCCAGCAATGCTTCGTTCGAGATTTTCCAGCCGCGCCAGGCTCCGCTCTTGCGGCGGGCCTGCTTCTCGATCGGCACGAGACGTGCCAAGGGCTTGCCGGCCCGCGCGATGACGATCTCTTCGCCGGCGAGCGCCCGGTCGAGCAGCGAGGACAGCTTTGCCTTTGCTTCGGTGATATTGATCTGGACGGCCATGGCTGCATGCTCAGTAATGTCCTAGTTATCGCTGGAGCGAGCCGGATGATCAACCAACTTGGTCATAAATCATGAGCGCCGTGACGCTGCGTTTTGCCACTGCCGATGATGTCGGTCTGCTGCTGCAGCTGATCCGCGAGCTCGCCGCCTACGAAAAGGCGCCCGGTGCGGTGGTTGCGACCGAGGAGGACCTGCGCCGGCACGGGTTCGGGTCGGAGCGGCGGTTCGAGGCATTGCTGGCCCTCGTCGATGGCGAGCCCGCCGGCTTCGCGCTGTTTTACCCAGATTTTTCGACTTGGCACGGCCGGCCCGGGATCTTTCTCGAGGACCTCTACGTCAGAGAGTGGGCGCGCCGGCGCGGCGTCGGGCGACGGCTGATGGCACGGCTCGCCGCGATCGCCATCGAGCGCGACTGGCCCGCACTCCATTTCAATGTATTGGACTGGAACCCGGCGCGCGGGTTCTACCGCCGGCTCGGCATAACAACCCGAAGCGAATGGCTACCCCACAGAGCGACCGGCGAGATATTGCGCTGCCTCGCCGCCCAGGATACCGGCGACGGCGACTAAGCGGGTTCGTCAGTATTTGCCGCCGAGTTTGCTGTGGTCCCAGCTGGTGATCTTTTCCGGGATTATCTTCAGCACCACGCGCTTGGGCGCGCTGTCGCCCGCTGCGCTCG
>DATNKF010000518.1:0-7411 GCA_035603555.1 Allostellaceae bacterium | reverse complement strand
ATCAGACCACCGCCCCCGATCGCGACGATCAAAGTATCGAGGTCGCGCGCTTCCTCGAGGACCTCGAGCGCGATGGTTCCTTGACCGGCGATGACGGCGCGATCGGCAAACGGATGGATATAGGCGAGGCCTTCGGCTTCGGCATGGCGTAAGGCCGCCATGTTGCTGTCGTCCCACACTTCGCCCGACACTTTGACTTGCGCGCCCCAGCGCGCGAACTTCGCGAGCTTGTCAGGAGCGACCGAGCGCGGCAGAAAGATCGTCGCGGGTACTCCAACCGCCCAGCCGGCATAGGCCACCGCGAGCCCATGATTGCCGCCCGACGCAGTCACGATGCCGCACGCCAGCGCTGCCGGGGGCAATGCGAAAACCGCATTGATTGCGCCGCGCGCCTTGAATGACCCGGTAACCTGCAGCGATTCGAGCTTGAGCAACAACCCGCGCGCGACGTCGGATTGTTCTCGTACCGGCGCCGCCGTCACCAGCGGCGTTTTTCTCACAAGCCCGCGGATCCGCGCAGCGGCGGCGCGAACCTCGTCTAGCCCGGGTCCCGCCGTCATGGTTGTCGGCCGGTCAGAAACAGGATCTCGAAGGTCGCTGGAATCCGACCATCGGGAAGGCCGAACCGTTCAGCATAGAGTGCCACGGTGCGGAGCAGGGTGGATCGGCGCAATGGCGTGCGTCGGCGCGCCGACAGCGCGTTGGTTTCTCCCATACCCCTGATATCGCGCATCAGCGCCAGCGCATCGGAATAGGTGACGGTGATCGCCTCGGCGTCGGCGACCGGCATGGCATAGCCTGTGCGCAACAGCAGTGCTGCGACATCGGCCAGCTCGGCGGCCGGCGAGACGCGCGGGCTGACCCCTCCCTCCTCGGCGAGTTCGGCCTCGAACAGAGCGGTGCGCAATTCGACGAGCGTGCGCCCGCCGAACATCGCCGCCAGAAACAGCCCCCCCGGTTTGAGGATCCGGCGAAACTGCACCAAAGCGCCGGGCAGATCGCCGACCCAATGCAGCGCAAGGGAGCTGACCGCAACGTCGAAGCTCGCCTCGCGAAAGGGAACGAGCTCGGGATCGGCGGCCACTCGATCCCCCGGGCAGCGCGCCAAAAATTCAAGCGACGGGTCGGCCGCAACAACCCACTCGATCCCCGGCTGGCGTGCGAGCGCGCGCGACAACGCGCCGCTTTGGGCGCCGACATCGATTGCCGTGCGAAATCGCCCTCCGACATCTTCGAGGCGCTCGACGAGCCGGCTGGCCACTTCGGCGTGCAGGAAATCGACGCCGCCGCTGCGCGCGGCGCGGTCACGGTGCATGCGCCAGGCGCGGCGGTCGAATAGGGTGATCGGGTCTGCGGTTTTCACTATCGCTGCAGCCTTGAGACGACGTGTCGTGATCCGTCCTTCAAGTGATGGTTGACGAGGGCGCGCGCAGGCTGATGATGTGTTGTGATGCTGGCTTCGGCAAGTTTCCCCGGCTGGGCGTATGATCAGCTGCGGCGGATCGGCCGCGCGGTCGTAGATGGCGTGTTGCCGCCACGCTGTCTCGCCTGCGGCGAGATCGTCGAAGAGCCGCACGCGTTATGCAGCCGGTGCTGGGCCGGGATCACCTTCTTTGCCCCGCCCTGGTGCGTGCTTTGCGGCCTGCCTTTTCCTCATCCGGTGGGCGAAGATGCGCTTTGCGGCGGCTGCGCGCGCGACCGCCCGGCCTGGGATCAGGCGCGGGCGGTGTTGCGGTACGACAAGAACAGCCGCCGTCTCGTGCTCGGGCTGAAGCATGGGGACCGTACCCACATAGCGGCGGCATTCGGGCGGTGGATGCAGCGCAGCGGCGGCGAGGTGCTGGCCGGCGCCGATCTCCTCGTCCCGGTGCCGCTGCACTGGACCCGGCTCTTTCAGCGACGATACAACCAAGCCGCACTGCTCGCCCAGGCGGTGCGCGCCGCCGGGGGACCGGAAGTCGCAGCGGATTGGCTGGTCCGCCGCCGGCGAACCCCGATGCAGGGCCATCTCGGGCCGGCGGCGCGCCAACGCAACGTCCGCGGAGCTTTTGCGGTGCGGGCCCGTCGCAGCGTCGCCGGCAAACGCGTGGTACTCGTCGACGACGTATTGACGACCGGAGCGACCGTAGCGGAGTGCGCCCGCGTGCTGAAACGCGCGGGAGCAACCTCCGTCGGCGTTCTGACCCTGGCACGAGCGCTGCGAAGCGGGGCATAATCTTTTCTTCCGGGCTCTTGGGAAATGGGCGGCAATGGCTGAGGTCGAGCTGTACACGACAATGTTCTGCCCCTATTGCGTGCGTGCGCGTGCGTTGTTGGAGCGCAAGGGCGTCGCCTTTACCGAGATCGACATCATCGAGGAGCCGGCACGGCGCGCAGAGATGATCCGCCGCGCCGACGGGCGCACCTCGGTCCCGCAGATCTTCATCAACGGCGAGCATATCGGCGGTTCCGACGAGCTCGCCGCACTCGACCGCGCCGGCGCACTCGACGCCAAGCTGGGAACGGCGAAATGAGCACCAACTTCACGGTGGCCTGCGTCCAATTTACGGCAGGCCCAGACCCCGAACCCAATCTGCGGGTGGCCTCGGACCTGGTCCGCCGGGCGCGAGACGCGGGGGCCGATTTCATCACCACGCCCGAAGCGTCGAACTTCATCGAAAGCGGCAAGCGCCGCCGCGAAAAGGCGCGCAGCGAGGCCACCGACCCCTTCCTCGCCGGCATGTGCACCCTTGCTCGCGAGACCGGAGCGTGGTTGCTGCTCGGCTCCCTGGTGATCGACCCTTCCGGCGAGCGGGGTGCCGCGTCGGATGAGGCGCGGCTGGCCAATCGTTCGTTCCTCGTCGATGCGGACGGCGCGGTCGTCGCGCGCTACAACAAGATCCACATGTTCGATATCGACCTCCCGGGCGGCGAGAGCTACCGCGAGAGCAACGCCTACCGGCCCGGTAGCGGCACCGTCGTCGCCGAGACGCCGTGGGGCCGCCTCGGCATGAGCGTTTGCTACGATGTGCGCTTCCCCCACCTCTATCGCGGCCTGGCCCAGGCCGGTGCCGATTTTCTGACGGTCCCCTCGGTCTTCACGGTGCCGACGGGCAGCGCCCATTGGCATGTGCTACTGCGCGCCAGGGCGATCGAGAACGGCTGCTTCGTCTTTGCCCCGGCGCAATGGGGCGAGCACGCCGGCGGCCGGCGCAGCTATGGCCACTCGCTGATCGTCGATCCCTGGGGTGAGGTGCTCGCCGATGCCGGTGAGGGTGTGGGCATCATTAGCGCGCGTGTCGATGCCGCGCGAATTGCCGAGGTGCGCGGCATGGTCCCGTCGCTCCGGCACGACCGCGCATTCACTCCGCCGGAATTTGCCGCTCGCCCTCTCGCGGCCGAATAGCATCGAGCTCGGTGTCCTCGTAGATCACATCGAGGCTCACCTCGACACCGATCGACGAGAGGTTCAGGACGGCGTCGCCCTCGATGATTTCATCGGTCCACCGATCGCCCGTCCGCGTGTAGAGATCGATCAGGCGCTCGTCCTGCTCGATGATCGCGTATTGCCGGATCGATGGCGTCGCGAAATAGTCAAATTTCTTGCGGCCGCGATCCTCGCGCTCCGTGCTCGGCGAGATCACTTCGACAATCAGGATCGGATCAAGGACGACATCCTCGGTTCCCCTTACCTGGGTACAGGTGACGGACAAGTCCGGATAGCGGATGGAGTGGTTGGCGATGATTTTCGAATCACCCCGAAATGCTCGGCAGGTGCTGCCGCGAAGCTGATCACGCAGCGCTGTCCATAAATTGGACGCGATCGTCGAGTGGTCGAGCGAACCGCCTGTCATCATCGTGATGACACCACCTGCGAACTCGTACCTCTCCGGTTGGTCGCGCTCCCAGGCCAAGAACTCGTCCAAAGACATCAGCTGTTTCGCGACGTTCGACATAGCTAGAGGTTACTCTTTTTATGGAGTGCTGTCTAAATTGGCCTTTCCGGGAGCCGTCCCAACGGTCCGGCGACCGCGGCGATGCGCTGGATGACGGCGGGCCGCGGCGACGTGACCTCGCCCTGCTCGAAGGCGATCACCGTGAGCCGTGCAAACGCTTTAAGTAATTCGCCCGGGCGCAGCAGAAAATCGGGATTGCGTGGCCGACCGAGGCGTTCGTTGCCGAGCGCGAAGGTCTCGTAAATCAAGAGCCCATCGGGTGCCAACGCACTTGCGATTGCCGGCAACAGCGGCCGGTAGAGATAGTTGGTCACGACGATCCCGCGATAGCCATCGCCGAGCGGCCACGGCGCGCCGGTCTCGAGTTCGACCTGCCGGACTTCGCAGCGTGGTCCGGCCAGCGTCAGGAGAGCCGAGATGTCGCGGTCGACCGCGCGCACGGCAAAACCGCTCTCGATCAAAATACGGGAATGGCGACCGTCGCCGGCGGCCAAGTCGAGGACCAGACCACCGGGCCTGATTAGCGGCATAAAGCGCCTAACCCAAGGCGAGGGCGCTAAGGAGGCGTAGGGGATTTCAGCACCTCCGGTCATTGTCGCAGAGAATTGCGAACGCCATCTCTGCGGGTGTAGATAGACTGCCCAAGGAGGTCGTCTCGATGATCCTGTTCACGTTGCGTTGTGCCCACGGCCACGAGTTCGAGGGCTGGTTTCGCGACGGGGACGCGTTCGAGGCGCAGCAGAAGGCGGGCGACATTGCCTGTCCCGAATGCGGCGATATCTCGGTTGAGAAGGCGGTAATGGCACCCCGTCTCGGCCGATCCCGGGAATCCATGCCCGCGGTCTCTCCGGCGCAGTTTCGCGCCGCATTGGTCGAGCTGCGCCGACAGGTCGAGGCCAATTGCGATTACGTCGGCCCCCGCTTTGCCGAAGAGGCCCGCCGCATCCATTATGGTGAGATCGACGCGCACAGCATCTACGGCGAGGCGAGCGAGGACGAGTCGCGCGAACTTTCCGATGAGGGGATCAGTTTTGGGCGCATCCCTTGGATCCCACCCACCGACGGATGAACAACGGCCACGCCGCTCACTGGCGCACTGCGGCGACCATATAGTTGACCCTGATATCGGGCGCGAGCGACCATGTTCCGCGCCACGGGTCGTAGACGATTCCGCTCATACGGGTTGCCGAGAACCCGTTGCGGCGCAAGCCGAGGATGAATTCCGAGGGACGCAAGAACTTGCCCCAATCGTGGGTAGCCGGGCGGAGCCAGCCAAAGAGATATTCGGCGCCGACGATTGCCAAGGCAAATGATCGCAGCGTCCGGTTGAGGGTCGCGCCGACGAAGGCTCCTCCGGGCCGCACCAGGGCGCCGATGGACGCGAAAAAGATATCCGGCTCGGCAACATGCTCAATCACTTCGAGCGCCAGCACGGCATCGAAACGCGCACCGGCTCCGGCCAGCGATTCGGCGTCGGTGTGGCGATAGTCGATAGCCAGACCCGCCGCTTCGGCATGGGCTTGTGCAGCAGCAATCGCCGCTGCACCTGCATCGATGCCTGTCACGGCAAAGCCCAAGCGCGTCATAGGCTCGGCGATCAGGCCCCCGCCACAACCGATATCGAGCAGGCTAAGCCCCTCGAACGGCCGCAGCGAAGAGGGTTCACGACCAAAATGCGCCTGCAATTCCTGGCGGATGAATCCCAGCCGGGTCGGATTGATCCAGTGCAGCGCTCGGAAACTCCCCGCGGGGTCCCACCATGCTCCGCCGTCCGCCCCAAAGTGGCGCACTTCCTCGGGGTCGACGGTGGCGCCGGTTTCGCGCACGGTTCCGATCCTCGTCGCTGCCCGGGCACGCCGGCAGAGCACGCGGTCGCCCGGAAAATAGAGTATGCTGTGGTACCGTCGAACCGGCAACATGACTGGCGGCACCGCGGGGAGTCCGGTGCCTGGCCGCCGGTTCCGATAGTCTTTTTGAGAGGGGCATGAGTCGAATTGTTCAAAAATTCGGCGGCACTTCGGTCGCCGATGTCGACCGTATCAAAAGCGTTGCTCGGCGGGTCGGGCGCGAAGTCGAAGCCGGTAACGAGGTGGCCGTCGTCGTCTCGGCGATGGCCGGGGTTACAAACCAGCTTGTCGGATGGACGCGCGAGACAAGCCGCGTTCATGATGCGCGTGAATATGACGTAGTGGTCTCCTCCGGCGAACAGGTGACCGCTGGTCTGCTCGCGCTCGCACTTCAGGATATCGGGATTGATGCTCGTTCCTGGCTCGGCTGGCAGATACCGCTGCGTACCGACGGGGTGCACGGCAAGGCGCGCATTGAGGCGATCGAGGTCACCGAGATCCGGCGCCGCTTGGCACAAGGTCAGGTCGCCGTGGTGGCGGGGTTCCAGGGGATCGGCCCGCGCGGACGTATCACGACGCTCGGGCGTGGTGGTTCCGACACTTCCGCTGTGGCGCTCGCTGCCGCACTCGGGGCGGATCGCTGCGACATCTTCACCGACGTCGACGGTGTCTATACCAGCGACCCGCGCATCGTTGCGAAAGCGCGCAAGCTCGCTAGGATCACCTACGAGGAAATGTTGGAGATGGCATCGCAAGGGGCCAAGGTGCTGGAGACGCGCTCGGTCGAAGTGGCGATGAACCACCAGGTACGGGTGCACGTCCGGTCGAGTTTTGCCGATACCCCCGGAACCCTCTTGGTCGACGAGAGCGAGATCGTGGAACATCAGGTTGTTAGCGGCATCGCCTACAGCCGCAACGAAGCCAAGATTACCGTGCAGAAAGTGGCCGACCGTCCGGGCGTCGCGGCGGCCATTTTCGGGCCGCTCGCCGACAATGCGATCAATGTCGACATGATCGTGCAGAGCGCCTCCGAAGACGGGAATACCGCCGATCTGACCTTCACCGTGGCACGCGCCGATCTCGAGCGCGCCGCCGCCGTACTGGAAGCGAGCCGGCCATTGCTCGGTTACGCCGCACTGCTGCCGGATCCCAACGTCGTCAAGATCTCGGTGATCGGCGTCGGCATGCGCAGTCACGCCGGTGTCGCAAAGCAGATGTTTCAGGCTCTGGCCGACAAGGGCATCAACATCCAGGTGATCTCGACGTCGGAGATTAAGGTCAGTGTCCTGATCGCAGCCGAATACACCGAGCTCGCGGTGCGAGCGCTGCACACCGCCTACGGGCTCGACGCCACCGAATGAGCCACGGCATCGGCGCCCCCAATTTCAAACTCGGCGGAGGACGCGCAGCGAGCCCGTGGAGTCCCGAGCGCGAACGCGTCTATTGCGAGCTCGATCGCTTATGGATGCGCGGGCGCGATCTCCTCGGTTGCGAGATCGCGATAATGGGCGGGGCGATGACCTGGGTGTCGGAGCGAAACCTGGTCGCCGCCATTTCCAATGCCGGTGGTTTCGGGGTGATCGCTTCGGGATCCATGTCACCGGAGCTGCTGTCCCTTGAGATCGGCGC
>DATNKF010000517.1:0-2196 GCA_035603555.1 Allostellaceae bacterium | reverse complement strand
CTATGCCGCACATCTGACTTAAGATGCTTCCCAATCCCCCCCCGGCCGGGCTCGTCCCGGCCATCCACGTCTTTTTCTGCCCGACGCAAACGATGTCAGAGACGTGGGTGCCCGGAACCAGTCCGGGCACGGGGGGCTATGGGCTACCACCGGCCCGCGCGGCGCAGCGGCTGCGCCGGGTGCTGCACCACCCGCCGGATCTTGTAGGGCGGCCGCCCGCGGGCCTCGAAGTAGATGCGCGCCTGCACCTCGGCGATGATCCCGAGCAGCAAAAAGAGCACGCCCGATAGTCCGATCGTCGCGGCGAGCAAGGGCAACGGCGTCTGGATCAGCGAGAGGTCCCAGGCGTATTTGAGGACCAATGCCCATCCGAAAATGGCGACCGAGAGGACGAGGAAACCGACGCCGAGCTTGCCGAAGAACTGGATCGGCCGGTCGAAGGCGCGGTCGATGAAATAAACAATCAAGAGATCGAGCAGCACGCGGAAGACGCGGCCGATGCCGTATTTCGAACGGCCGAAGCGGCGCGGGTGGTGGGCCACGGCGAGCTCGGTGACGCGCGCTCCTTCCCAGGCAGCGTAGATCGGGATGAAGCGGTGCATCTCGCCGTAGAGGCGGACATCCTCGACGACCTCGCGGCGGTAGGCCTTGAGGGTGCAGCCGTAATCGTGCAATGGCACATGGAGCAGGCGGGAGATCAGCCGATTGGCGATCACCGAGGGCAGCCGGCGGGTCAGCGCATCGTCCTGCCGCGCGGTGCGCCAGCCGGAGACGAGGTCGTAGCCCTCGGCGAGCTTGGCGAGCAGCGGAGGAATGTCGGCCGGATCGTTCTGGCCGTCGCCGTCCATCGGGACGATGACGTCGCCGGTGCTGTTCTGGATCGCCGCCATCAGGGCCGCGGTCTGGCCATAGTTGCGCGACAGATGCAGCACTCGGACCCGCGGATCGCCCTCGGCGATACTGTCGAGGGCTGCCGCCGAGCCGTCCTTCGAGCCGTCATCGGCAAAAATGACCTCGGCCGATTGCGGCAGCTGGTCGAGCGTATCGGTCAACGCCCGATACAGTTCGGGGAGCGCCTCCACCTCGTTGTAGACCGGAATGACGACCGAAATGTCCATGACTGCCCCGCCGAGCCGCCGTCGCACTCCTGTAAACCGTAAAGTACTAGGAAATCCTTAGGAAAGCCAGCGCGGGCACGCCGTCTGCGGGGCGCCAGCTCGAGGATGGAGCCGCTCGGGCGGGGTGAACGGCAATCAGCGGCGCGGTCTGCGGGGTCGCGGCGCGGGCGGGGCGCGGTATTGTTGGATGCGAGTGGCGCGCAGACCAGGGAGACCGTGCGATTGGTAGGCGCGCTGCCAGGAGCGGAATTCCTCCTCGCTGAGCTCGTAGCGGCGGCAGGCCTCCTCAATGGTGATCTTGCCGCTCTGCACCGCGGCGACGACCGCCGCCTTGCGGCGCACCACCCATCTTCGAGTATTGACGGGCGGCAGGTCAGCCATGGAATGTGCTCGGATCGCCGACACGCGAAGGCCTATTCACCGGAGAGCTGCCGGGCACGCAGCACGCGCTCGCGCGCGGCGAGCCGTTTCTGGCGCGTGTGGTCCCGGGCTACCGCATACTCTTCGAGTGCGGCGCGGTCGGCGGCGGCGACCGTACCCTGGGTCGGCAGCGCGCAGGCCGTCGGGCAGCGGGTGATGCCCTTGGCGCGGATGAACGCCGCCACCGCCGCTCGATATTCGTCGTTACCCATGATGCGAAATCCTTTCGGCGAGCGGCCCCCGATCGCTGCCGGACAGTAGTTAACGAAGTTAAGTCGCAGTTTTATTTTCACCGGATGAGAAGAATGCTTCCAGTTTATCTATTATTAACGGCCTAAAATTCGTGGTAAATTGTGGAAAGCTATTTTTAACTTTAACGATTCTTGAGCGTTGCGGCCTTTAGCCTGCAACGACGAGCGTCCCGGCGATTGACGAGATCTTGACCCCTGAAGGGTAATTTCGGGCGGATGACCTATGCGGAATTGGGCAACCCCGAGCGGACAAGTGCCGGATCGCCGCGAGATGCCGCCACCGCATCACGCCGTTGGACGTGGCGATGGCCCGGGAGCCGCATCAATTGGCTGTTGCTGCTTCTGTTCGTTGATCTTCAGCTCGCCGATGTCGTGTCGACGAACTATGCCCTCGCCCTACCCGGGGT
>DATNKF010000516.1:0-2849 GCA_035603555.1 Allostellaceae bacterium | reverse complement strand
CCGGCCGCTACCGCGCCGCCACCCCAGGTCGCCGTGGCGCCGCCACCCCCGCCCGCTCCGCCGCCGCCCCCGCCGTCGCGGACATCCTTCGACGGGCTCTACAAGGGGACGATGGCTCCGCAGGCATTTGGCGGGGGGACGCAGACCCTCACCGGTGGGAATTGCGACCCCGAGATGCCGATGAATATGAGGGTCAAGCGCGGCGACGTCAGGATTTGGTACAAGAACTTCGTTGGGCATACGCTGCACTATCGCGGCAAGATCGATGCCACCGGCAAAATAGAAACGCTGCACACGAACCAAGGCGGCAGCCAATCCATTTTCGCTCTACAGATCAACGGTGATCAGGCCGCCGGGAATATGGAACGTGGCCGTTGCTGGTATGGGGTGACGTTGACGAGGACATAAGGCGGGGGTCCTATCCCGGCGAACGCTGCATGATCGCGGCGGTGGCACCCGCCGAGTAGCCGGGTGCGACGCGCACATCGACGACGCAGACCTTGCCGGCGCGCACCGCGGCGACGGCGTCGCGCATCGCCGGCACCAGCTTCTTCGGGTCCTCGACCGGGCCGATGCCGGTGCAGCCCTGGCCGCGCGCCATCGTCGCCAGGTCGATGTCGGGGTCTCGGATCGCCTGACCGATCCAGCGGTTCTCGGGGGGCCGGCCGCGCTGCAGGGCGACGCGCTCCTGGTGCAGCTCGTCATTGAAGAACGAGCGATTGTTGGCGACGATGACCAAGAGCGGGATGCTGTTGCGCACCGCCGTCCACAAGGCCGTCACTCCCATCAGGAAGTCGCCGTCGCCGAGCACGGCCACCGGCAGGCGGCTGCTGCCAATATCGCGCAAGGCCAGTGCCGCGCCGACCGACATGCCCGGCCCCGAGCCGATGCCGCCGCCGCCGTCGGTGCCGAGATAGTCGAGCGGGTGGCGAAACTCCCACAGCCCGTCGGCCCACGACAGCGGCAAGCGGATCATGGTTGCCGGGGCGTCGCCGAGTACCGCGTGCAAGGCCGTCGCAATGTGCGGCACCTGGATGACCGAGGCTTCGTCGAGCGCCGACAGCAGCGGCGGGCCCGGGCGCGGTCCCGGCTCCGACATGGGCGGCGGGTTTGGCCGCAACTCCTTGACCGCCGCCAGCAGCGGCGGCACCGCCGCATCGGGTTCGGCCAGCAGGTAGGCGTCGATCGGCGGCAGGCCCTGATGGTCCATGCTCCAGCCGTTATGGACGTATTGATCGAGCGAGACCTGGACCACCTTCGCCGCGACCGGCCGGCTGCCGTAGGCGGTGCGCAGCGTGCCGGCGAGGTCGACCCAGTCGAGGCTGAGGATCACGTCGGCGTCGACGATCGGCGCGGTGCCGCCGACATGCAACGGATGGTCGGTCGGGAAGGTGGCACCCGATTTGCGGTCGGTCACGACTTGAGCACCGATCGCCTCGGCGAGTGCTATGCGCTGCTGCCATGCGGCGGGGTCCCGCGATCCGCGCCCAGCGAGGATTACAGGACATCGGGCGCTGGCGAGCAACGCGGCGGCTTGCCGTACGAGCGGGCCGGCCGGCTCTGGCGCCACCGGCGGGGCATGGCGGGCGACCATTGGGATCGGCGGCAGCTCATTGATCTCGTCTTCCTGCAGGGCGAGGTCGAAGTTGACGTAAACCGGCCCTTGCGGCGCCGTGTTGGCGATCAGCCAGGCACGCAGGATCGCCTCTTGGGCGGAGCCGATCGAAGCCGGCTGATCATCCCATTTGGTGAAGTTGCGGATCAAGGCACCCTGGTCGCGCGCCGTATGAATCCACTCGATCCAGGGCCGTCGGCGGGTCGAATCCATTGGTCCGGTGGCACCGAGCACGAGCACCGGAGTGCGGTCACACCACGCGTTGAAGACCGCCATCGACGCATGCATCAGCCCGACATTGCTGTGCACGAACGCGGCCATCGGCCGCCCGGTCACCTTGGCGTAGCCGTGGGCGAGGGCGACGGCACTCTCCTCGTGCAGGCACAGGAGCATGCGCGGCCGGGTATTGCCGAGATAGTTGACGAGGCTGTCGTGAATCCCGCGATAGCTCGCTCCCGGATTGAGAGCGATATACGGTATGTCGAGCTCGCGCAGCATGGCGGCGATCGCATCGCTGCCCCACAACCGGTTGGAGGGGGTGCTCGGCACCGGCCGATCGATCTCGTTGCCGATGGCCTCGTCCTGGCGCGGAGATGAATCGTCCATGAAGTCCTCCCCTCGAATCGTCGATCGAATAGGCGGCATTCCGCCGCCCGGAACAAGGCCCGATTGTCCCTGCTGTCAGGGAGGAATCTGCTTTTGCCGCCCAAAAGCCTCCCTGTTGTGAAGAAAAGTCCTTCACTATCATGCACTTGGGTGCAGCTTGGTTGTCCATCGACAGGGAGGCGGCAGCGGAATTCGCCGGTGCGTCCATGGATTGATCGATTGGCACGGAATAGCTGTTTCATAATTGTTAATATAATACAACTCCTCCCGGAAAAGCAAGAGCCCGCTCGCGCCGTTCCGCAGCGAGCGTTAGGATCGGCATGAGCGTGCCCGCCTGGGCCGGAGATAATTTCGGGAGATGGACACATGGGCAAGCGGATCGCGGTCGTCGGCACGGGTGCAGTGGGGGGCTACACCGGAGCCCATATGGTGCGCGCCGGTGAGGATGTGACCTTCATCGACATGTGGCCAGCCCATGTCGACGAGATGAAACAGAACGGCTTGCGCATCACCCATCACGAGGGCGAGGAGCCGTTTACCGTCAAGGTGCGGGCCCTGCATCTGACCGAGGCGCAACAGCTCGCCAAGGAGACGCCGATCGACATCGCCTTTGTCTGCACCAAATCCT
>DATNKF010000515.1:0-4786 GCA_035603555.1 Allostellaceae bacterium | reverse complement strand
GCCGGAGGGAGTGATGACCAACGCCACGGTCGGCACGGTCAGCCAGTCGCCGCAGGGCGGCGTCATCCACGTCAAGCACAAGGATGGCGAATCCGAATACACGATCGGGCCCGAGGTGCCGGTACTGGCCTATGTCGCCGGCGACCGAAGTTTGCTCAAGCCCGGCGCCGCAGTCGTCACCATCGCGCAGAAGAAACCAGACGGCACCCTGACGACCGGCCGGGTGACCGCCGAGAAAAACGGCGTCAAGCCGCCGATGTAGTACGGGCCGGATCAGCCGGCGATACCGTTGAGTGCGAAATCGAAAATGTCGAAGTTGCGCAACTGCCGCGTCTCAGCGCGACGGGCGTACTCTGGGGTGAGCGGGCGAGACAATATGAACGGTACTCGCTGCTCGCCAAGACCGCCGTGAGAACGCAACCGGTGGCCAGCGAGCCCGGAGAGGTCGTGGTCGGCGCGTGCTGCGCCGATCACGGTGTTGTCGTCGCCGAGCACGACGAAGTCGGCCTCGCGGTCGAGCGGCAATTCAAAGCGCTGCGCCGCCTCCGCGCCGTCGAGCACCAGGGCGATCCCCGGCAGCGCCGCACTCGCGGCCATCAGCGAGGCGAGATCAGCGCCGTTGCCGGCGTAGACCCGGACAAAGGACCCGAGCGCGCCATGGTGGCGCACAAAGGGGTCGGTGATCGGGCAGATCACTCGCACTGCGCCCGCGCCGAAATGCTCAGTCAGCGCGTCTTCGAGGAAGATCACGTTGGGTCTGCCGTCGGGGAGCGCCTTGTCGTTCATGCCGTGATCGGCAACGATCCCGACAACCGCGCCCAGTTCAACAAACAGCCGCAGCCGGTCGTCGATCGCCCGGTGAAAGGCATCAGCCGCCGGCTCGCCCGGTGCATGCGCATGCTGGACGTAGTCGGAGAGCGACAGATAGAGGAGCTGGGCCGCTTGCCGCTCGAGCAAAGCGATCCCGGCATCGAGCACAAACAGCGACAGATCGGCCGAATACATATCCGGCCTTTCCCGCCCGACCATCGCTTCGACCTCGGCGTCGGCGCATTCGGACGAAAAGCAAATGCCGGCGAGGTTTCGGCCCAAGAGCCTGCGCAGCTTGTCCTTGGCCGTGATCGCCGCGGTTTTGACGCCGATGCCGGCCATCAGCGCAAGGATCGTCTCGCTGCGCATCAACGCGGGGTCGGTCATCATGATCTCGCGCCCGGTTGCGCGATCGAGACAGTAGTTGCCGGCGATGCCGTGGACCGAGGGCGGTGCACCGGTGACAATCGAGACATTATTCGGGTTGGTGAAGGTCGGCATCGCGGCGTCCGCCGTGCCGAGATAGCCGTCGCGGCGGAACGAGCCGATTGTCGGGAAGACCCCTTCGGGGATGCCGTGCTCGATATATTCGGGATCGCACCCGTCGACGCAGATGACTACGGTCGGGCGCTGTGGCTTGCGGTACCACCGGCCGTTCAGTTCGATCGTCTCCGGCATCGCCGCTCCTCCGCAGCCTGGTACCCCAGGCGATTATCGCGGCAAATTTTCCGCAGCGCAGGCATGACGCGTGCGCCGACGAAGGCTGGTGCGATGGGACACCGGTGGCATCGATCAGCTCTCGCGGGGCTCGTTCTCCGCGGTCGGTTCGGGAGCGCCGTCCTCGACCCGGGTCGCGGCCCTTTCCTGCTGCCGCTGCAGCTTCTCGCTCTTTCTGGCCTTTTTGGCGCGGTCGCGCTCGGCGCGCTCATAGCGATAATTCGGTTTGCGCATCAGCAGACTCCTGGCGACTTGATGTGATGTAGCCCGGCCCCGGGGGAAATGTCAGCGGCGACGCACGCGGGTCAATGTCTTGATCGGGGTGCGGGGTTTTCCGGACATCTCGGCAATCTGCCGGTCCTGGGCTTCTAGAAAAGTCTTGGCAAGCAGGTCTCTGTCGACATCGGTGAGCTCCGAGCCCGGTACTTTACGGTTCGAGGTGCGCGTCCCGTCCTCGTAGAGGACATCGAAGAGAATGAACTCCTCAACGCGGCGAACGGTGGAACGTCTGGCCATGTGTCAATCCTCGGAATGCTGATTGATATGCCGCGGAGATCGCCGGTCGGAAGGTGGCGACGGGCGACGCAGGAATGCCGGAAGCGAACCGGCAGCCTGCGGCTCTCTGCGGCGGATTTCGGCGCTGGCAGGCCGCGGCGAGTGTCGCGTCCGGGTGGCTCGGGCGCTCGCGGGAGCTTGCCGCGGCAGGCGGCTGCCTTCGCGGAGCTTGTTTGATGGCCGTGGCCGCTCGATTGGGCCAGTGTGCGAGCCGGGGGTCGCCAACGGTATCGGGAGCGCGTGGAGAGCGCACCGCGTCAGCTTCTCGATGTCGCGCAGATAGGGCCGCTCCTCATCGCTGCAGAACGCAATCGCGATCCCGGCGGCGCCGGCCCGCGCGGTTCGGCCGATGCGATGCACGTAATCTTCGGGCACGTTCGGCAGCTCGAAATTGATGACGTGCGATACCCCGTCAACATCGATGCCGCGGGCGGCAATGTCGGTGGCGACAAGCACGCGGGTATGGCCGCCGCGAAAGCCGGCCAGCGCTCGTTCGCGCTGCGGCTGGGATTTGTTGCCGTGAATGGCGCTCGCCTCGAGGCCGGTGCTGACCAGGTGACGCACGACGCGGTCGGCGCCATGCTTCGTCCGGGTAAAGACGAGCACGCGCTCGAAGACCGGATCGCGCAGCAACGTCGCAAGCAAGTCGCGCTTCCGATCGCCCGGCACGAAAACCACCCCCTGTTCGACGCGCTCTACCGTCGTCGCCGACGGTGCGACGACCACCTTGACCGGGTCGTTGAGATAATCCTCGGCGAGCGCGGCGATGGGCCGCGGCATCGTCGCCGAGAACAGCAGCGTTTGCCGCTGCCGCGGCACCAGCTTCACGATGCGCTTCAGCGCATGGATGAAGCCGAGGTCGAGCATCCGGTCGGCCTCGTCGAGAACCAGAACCTGAACGCTCGACAGGGTCAGCGACCTGATATCGATCAGATCGAGCAAGCGTCCCGGCGTGGCAACCAGGATGTCGACGCCGCGCGCCAGCTTCTGCCGCTGCGGCCCGATGGGGACCCCGCCGAACACCACCGCCGTCGCCAGCGGCATCCCCGCGCCGTAGGCGCGAAAGCTGTCCGCAATCTGGCTCGCCAGCTCCCTCGTCGGAGCCAGCACGAGAGCGCGGCAGGTTCGTGGCGCCGCTCGTTGCGGAACGGCGGCGAGGCGCTGGAGGATCGGCAGCGCGAAGGCGGCGGTCTTGCCGGTGCCGGTTTGTGCGATGCCGCACAGATCGCGCCCGCCGAGCACCGGCGGGATGGCCTGGAATTGAATCGGCGTGGGTGCGGCGTAACCTTCTGCGGCGAGGGCGCCAAGGATCGGCGCGGAAAGTCCAAGGTCGGAGAAATTGGGCAAAGCGGTGATGGCCTCTCGGTGTTCGGATGCCGACAGTGCGTTCGCGTCAACGCACTGCGCGGGTCGGGAGACGACCCGCGCGATTAGGGTTGTCCAGATGTCGGCAGGGGATAAAGACCGGTCCGGCTTCCACCGCGTGGGTGGTTCGCTCACGCAGGCCCGGTCACGTGACTCAACCCAGGAGCACGAACACTGCACGCCTAATATGCTGACGGATCTGGCGGGATCAAGGTGCCAACTTCACGGCGGAGTGAGCCGTTGTCATTGCGAGCCCAGCGAAGCAATCTCGGGGATGGATGGCTTCCCGAGATCGAGATTGCTTCGTCGCCTCGCGGCTCCTCGCAATGACAACCCAATGAATCGACTAGAAGGGCCGATGAAGACTACTTACTGGGCCAGCGATGGCGCCGCTTACGAGCGGTTTCTCGGCCGGTGGACACGAGTGCTCGCCGTTCCCTTCGCAGAGTTCGCGCGATTGCCGGAGGAAGGAGCAGTCATCGATATCGGCTGCGGTACCGGGAGCCTCGCTCTGACTCTGGCTGAGCGCCGCCGCGATAGGGTCGCAGGAATTGACATCGCCGTCCCCTACATCGTCTTCGCCCGATCCCAACCTCGCAACAACGGCGTCGGTTTCGCGGTCGGCGATGCATGCAGGCTTCCCTATGGCGATCGCTCCTTCGCAGCTGCCGTGGCCCAGCTCGCGCTGAACTTCGTCCCGGATGCGGCGCTTGCCTTGCGCGAGATGCGGCGGGTTGTCCGGCCGGGCGGGGTCGTCGCCGCCGCTGTGTGGGATTTTCGCGGCGGGCTCGTCTATCAGCGCCTGTTCTGGGATACGGCAGCCGGTCTCGATCCCGGCGCCGGCGCCACCCGCGATAGGCTGTTTTCGAGCCCGCTCGCGCTGCCCGACGGTCTTCCCGAACTATGGCGGGAGGCAGGGCTGCGAGGGATCGAGCGCGGATCGATCACGATCCGGATGGAATACGCAGATTTCGCCGATTACTGGGAACCGCTGCTCGGCGGCCAAGGTCCGGTCGGCGCATACATTACCGGCCTGCCACCGGATCGCCGTCAGATGATCGAAGAGCGCGTTCGACTAGCGTATTTATCGGGCGCACCCGACGGTCCGCGTTCGTTGACGGCGACGGCCTGGGCTGTCCGCGGCACCGTGCCGTGATTTAGCCCTTGAAGCGGCCCGCAAACTGGTATCGTTGCCGAGCGGCGCAAAAAAGGAGACCGAATTTATGACCTCGAATGGCAAAGTCGCCCTCGTCACCGGCGGGGGCAGCGGCATCGGCAAGGCCTCGGCACTGGCGCTCGCCCGCGAGGGATTTGCAGTCGTCGTCGCCGGCCGCCGTCC
>DATNKF010000514.1:0-3768 GCA_035603555.1 Allostellaceae bacterium | reverse complement strand
CCGCCGATGACCAGCAGATCGGTCGCCAGATCGAGTGTTTCACCTCGATTGCGGTGGCGCGCCCACCCGTCGGGCGGCAGTCATACGCCGGCAACGGCCTGCAGCGGCTCGGCTGTCCAGGCAGGGATCGTCGAAGACGCTTTTTGGCCAGGGCAGGCCGTAATGCTCGCGCAGCATCGATCCCTCGTATTCAGTCCGGAACAACCTCCGCTGCTGGAGGATCGGGATCACTTCGGCGCTAAACACGTCGAGTTGCGCCGGCAGCAGTGGCGGCATGATATTGAACCCGTCGGCCGCACCGTCCTGGAACCAGTCCTCGATAAGATCGGCGATTTGTTCGGGCGTGCCGGCAGTGACGTAATGTCCGCGCGCGCCGGCAAGATACCCGAGCAATTGCCGCAATGTCGGCTTGTCGCGCCGCACCAGATTGATGATGACTTCAGTACGGCTGCGCGCGGCCTGTACCAAACCCGGGTCGGGGAAATCTTCCGGGACAAGCGGGCGATCGAGCGGCAGGTGCGAAAAATCGTGCCCGCCGAAGCGACCCGACAGCCGCTTGCGCCCGACCTCCGGATCCGCAAGATCGTTGACCTCGCGCGCGAGGCGCAGCGCCTCGGCCTCCGTGGCGGCGATCATTGGGCTCAGGCCCGGCAGGATCAGGATGTGCTCCGGCAGCCGTCCCTCGGCCGCCGCCAGCCGCTTCAGATCGGCGTAGAATTCTTGCGCCGTCGTCTTCGCCATGTGAGCGGTGAACACGGCATCGGCATGCCGCGCAGCGAAGCGGCGACCGGTGTCGGACGAGCCCGCCTGCACCAGCACCGGCCGTCCCTGTGGGCAGCGCGGCAGGTTGAGCGGCCCGGCCACATGGTAGAAATCACCGCGGTGGTTGATCGCCCGAATGCGGTCCGCGCGCGCATACATCCCGCCGGTGCGGTCGTCGACCACCGCGTCGGCCGCCCAGCTATCCCACAGGGCCTTTACCACCTCCATGAACTCCTCGCCGCGAGCGTAGCGGTCGGCGTGGCTCACCTGACCGGCGCCGCCGTAGTTTTCCGCCGCGGTCGCGAGCCAGGAGGTGACGATGTTCCAGGCCGCGCGGCCGTTGCTGATGTGGTCGATCGAGGCGAACTGCCGCGCCAGGTTGAATGGCTCGGTGTAGGTGGTCGACGCGGTGGCGATCAGCCCGACCCGACTGGTCGCTGCTGCCACCGCCGCCAGTACGGTGATCGGCTCAAGCCAGGTACGGGGCGCCTGCGCCACATCGCCGCCCAGGGCCAGCTGCTCGGCGAGGAAGAGCGAATCGAACAGCGCTGTCTCGGCCCGCTGTGCCAGATCCTGGTAATAGCGGATGTCGGTCAAGGGCAGCAGCGACGAACCCCGATGCCGCCACGACGCCTCGTGATGGCCGCGGCTGTGGATGAACAGGTTGAGGTGCAGTAGCCTTTTCATCGGGCCCGTCCTTGCTGGTGTGCCTACTGCCCGTCCTCGACAGAAAGGTGGACGCGGCATCGGAGGGGGATCGTCACTGTCGGCCTGGGCTCGGGCTATACCGGCATCGTCCGTTTCTGGTGCGCGCGGCCAAGGATCGCGGTCTCTTTGCGGTGGCCAGCGATGACCCGCACCCCCTCGTCGAGCTTGCCGGCGATGTTCTCCGGTGCCGCAGTTTCGAGAAACGCGACGCGGTGCTTGCGGCAGGCGGCAAAGACGCGCTCGCGCGCCTCGCGCATCTCCGGCGGGTAAGGATCGCGCGGGACTTCGAGATAGCCGAGAGCCAGGCCGAGATCACCCGGCCCCAATTCCGCAAAGCCGAGGCCCGGCACGGATATGATCTCCTCACTATTGGCGATACCCTCTGGGCTCTCCAGCTTGACGCCGAGCAATAGCTCGCCCTCTGGGTTGAGCGGCCAGGGATCACAGCATGCGAGGTATTCCTCGGGCGCAATCCCCCACACCGCAGCGGCGGTCGCTTCCGAACCGCGGCCGCGCGTCCCCAGGCCGAGTGAACCCCTGGCTGCGTTTATGGCGCGCGTCGCGCCATGCATCCGCTCGACCGCTGAAGGGAGGGTCGGATCGATCCCGGTCGACTGGTGCGGATAACGGCAGGATTCGACAAAGGCGCGGACGGCGTCCGCCGACTCGGCCTGGCACAGCAGGACGCCGTGCACCCCGCGACCAAGGATTTGGCGGAACTGCCAGGCGTTAAAGCGGGCATTGGCGGCATCGGTACCGTTGACCGGAGCCTCGACGATGACGGTCGGCGTGCGGTGCCCCGAGCGAGTTGGGCCGCCATCGATCAGACCCTGCATGTATTCGGCAAGACCCGCCATGTCAAACGAGCCGTGCTCCATCCCGATGTTTATATAGTCGGCCCAGGTATCCGCGTCCTCGCGCCCCTGTGAGCTGGTCAATACATGACCGCTATGACCGCCGACATAATAGATCGCCTGGTCACCCGCCAGCAATTCGATGGCGCGGTTGATGCGGTTCGCCATTATCGCCTCCTCGACGCTGATCTTGCCATCCATGGTGCAGCAGCGGTTCAGCCGACGCGCACAAGCGAGCCGCCATCGACGGGCAGCGCCACGCCGGTTATGAAATTGGCCTCGTCCGACGCCAGGAACAGGGCGGCGTTGGCGACGTCCCAGGCAGTCCCCATGCGCCCGCGCAGCGGCACCCTGGCGTCGCGTTCGGCGGCGACCTCGGCGCGACTGCGGTTGCTGGCGCGGGCGCGCGTATCGACCGCCATCGGCGTGTCCATCAGCCCGGGCAGGATGCAGTCGGCGCGGATGCCGTAGGGCGCGTTGTGCAGCGCCAGCTGCTCGGTGAATGCCACCATCGCCGCCTTGGTCGCCTTGTAGGCAACAAGCGGGTAGGAATTCTCGCGCGCCGCGACCGAGGAGATGTTGATGATAGCACCCGAGCGCTGCCGGCGCATGATTGGCACCACATGCTTGCACGCCATGATCGTGCCGCGAAGGTTGATCGCACAGATGCGGTCGAAAGCCTCTTCGGTGATCTCGTCGAGCGGTTTGTCGCCGCCGGCGATGCTGACCCCGACATTGTTGTGCAGGATGTCGATCCGTCCCCAGCGCGCCTCCGCGGCGGCAATCGCCGCGGCAAGAGTATCTTCCTTGGTGACGTCGGCGGCGAAGGGCACGCACTCCCCGCCCTCTTTCGCGACCATCGCGGTCGTCCCCACGGCCGAGTCGATG
Organism: Allostellaceae bacterium; assembly: GCA_035603555.1. Lineage (GTDB taxonomy): Bacteria > Pseudomonadota > Alphaproteobacteria > ATCC43930 > CGMCC-115725 > AP-15. The sequence continues at coordinate 556 of DATNKF010000514.1, read as the reverse complement.
AGCCGGTCGGCGGCCAGGATCCTGGCGCCTTCTTGCGCGAAGCGCAGCGTGGTTGCACGACCATTGCCGATGCCCTCGCCGGGGCTTTGCCCGGCCCCGACGATCACAGCGACCTTGCCTTCGAGCCGCATGGCTACATCCTTTCGACAGCGTGTCGAAGGATGCCTCCGGGCGGCCGCTTCGGCAAGACAGCCTAGGGTGGAGATCACAAGTCTGCCCAAGCTCCGGTACTGGCGCTGATGACAATCGCCGGCGTGCAGCCGCGAAATTGACTTGCAGAGAAGGACTCTCCGAGGGAGCAAAAGGGAATTCGCACTGTCGGTCCCTCTCGTGAGAATGTCGCTGATTTTCGCAGAGGAGAACGGCCTACAGGTCGATCAGAGTGGTCAAAACAGGCCATCCGTATTCACGGGGACCAGCGGTTCGAATCCCTGTACCCTTCAAAGCGGTTATTGGCTGGTTAGCATTGTAGACTGGCCGCACCAGGCCGGCCTACCGGGAGTAGCCCGCGAATCCTGTGTTTTGAGCACCTCGAAGGGACCTGCGCCCCGGCAGG
>DATNKF010000513.1:0-2591 GCA_035603555.1 Allostellaceae bacterium | reverse complement strand
CGCGCGAGCTCGGCAGTACGCTGCAACTGCTGATCGGCATTGGCGAAAGTCGCCCGGGCGGCGGCGAGCTGGGCCTTGCGCTGGTCAACCGCGGCCTCGAACGGTTCGCGCTCGATCGTGAAGACCACCTGGCCTTCCTTGACGTCGTCGCCTTCCTTGAACAGGCGAGAACCGAGGAAGCCTTGCACGCGAGCCCGCAGGTCGACTTTTTCGAGCGCCTCGGCGCGGCCTACGAACTCGGCCTGCTTGGTCATCGAGCGGAGCTCGGCCGGCTGCACTAGCACGGCCGGCGGCGGCACGGTTTGCTGGGCATATGCCGGCATACCGATCAGCGTCGCGACCTGAGCGGCAATATAGGCGGCAATATAGAGAGACACGTAGCTCGACCTCATCACACCACCCCTGTCGCAGCCATGATCGGCGCCAATCCGAGATAACTACCCCAATCCCCGGCTCAGTGGGCGAGCTTCAGTGTGGCTACTCCGACAACGATGAGGACGACGCCGAGATAACGGCCGAGCGTGCTGGCATCGCCGAACAACCATATGCCCACCAGGAACGTCCCCGCTGCACCGATCCCGGTCCATACGGCGTAAGCCGTGCCGAGGGCGATCTCCTTTTGCGCAAGAAACAGCAGCGCGCCGCTGATCGCCATGGACACGATTGCCACTGCCACGCCGACGATCGGCTTGCCCGGCTCTTGGGCCCATTTCAGCCCGACCGGCCAGCCGATTTCGGCCAGTCCGGCGGCAACGAGATACATCCAGGCCATCGGCGATCCCCCTCAATTACCGCCCACCCGGGCGCGCGCGAGGTGGCCGGAGTGCCCCGCGCGTTCGGCTCAAACCCCGAGATATTGTTGCAGCTTGTCGAGGTTCTGCGCGAGCTCCGCGTTGGAGATCATGTCGATGACGCGGCCGTGTTCGACGACGTAGTGGCGATCGGCGAGGGTGGCGGCGAAGTGAAAATTCTGCTCGACGAGCAGGATCGTGAAGCCCTTTTGCTTCAGGGTGCCAATCACCGCCCCGATCTGCTGGACGATGACCGGAGCCAGCCCCTCGGTCGGTTCGTCGAGCAGCAACAACGCGGCGCCCGTCCGCAAGATCCGGCCGATCGCCAGCATCTGTTGCTCGCCGCCGGACAGCTTGGTGCCTTGGCTGCGCCGGCGCTCCATGAGGTTGGGAAAGATCGCATAGATCTCGCCGACGCTCATCCCACCCGGGAGCACCGTCGGCGGCAGCAGCAGGTTCTCCTCGACGTCGAGGCTGGCAAAGATGCCGCGCTCCTCCGGGCAATAGGCGATGCCGAGCCGGGCGATTCGGTTCGACGCGAACCCCGCGATCTGGGTTCCGCGAAACACAACAGAGCCCCGCCGCTGCGGCACGATCCCCATGATCGCCCGCAGGGTCGTCGTTTTTCCGGCGCCGTTGCGCCCCAGCAAAGTCACCACCTCGCCTTCGCCGACGGCAAAGCTCATCCCATGCAGGATGTGCGACTCGCCGTACCAGGCGTGCAGCTCCTCGACCCGCAGCAGCTCGGGCCGCGGTGGTACCGGCTCAGGCATGACCGGTTCCGAGATAGGCTTCGACAACCTCCGGGTTCTTCGACACCGTTGCGTAATCGCCTTCGGTCAGAATCCGGCCGCGGGTCAGCACCGTGATCGTGTCGGAGAGGTCGGCGACGACCGACAGATTGTGCTCGACCATCAGGATCGTGCGTTCGGCCGAGACCTTGCGGATTAATGCCGAAATTCGGCCGATCTCCTCCTGGCCGAGCCCGGCCATCGGTTCGTCGAGCAGCAGCATTTCGGGATCGAGCGCCAGGGTCGTCGCGATTTCCAGCGCCCGCTTGCGCCCATAGGCAAGCTCGCTCGCCGGCTCGTCGCCGAGGCCCGACAACCCGACCGCGTCGAGCAGCGCCTCGGCCGGTGCTGCGAGGTGGTCGAGAATCCGCCCGGAGCGCCAGAAATGAAACGAGTTGGCGAGCTTCCTCTGCAGGGCGATCCGAACATTCTCGAGCACGCTCAAATGCGGAAAGACCGCCGAAATTTGGAACGACCGCACCATGCCGCGGCGGGCGATGTCGGCGGGCTTGAGGGCGGTGATGTCGCGGCCGTTGTAGAGGATCTCTCCGGCCGAGGGGACGAGAAACTTCGTCAAGAGATTGAAGACGGTTGTCTTGCCGGCTCCGTTCGGCCCGATCAGCGCATGGATCGTGCCGCGGCGGATCGTGAGATCAACCCCTTGCACCGCGGTGAAGCCGCGGAATTCCTTGGTCAGACCGCGGGTCTGGAGGATGACATCGTCCACGCGCAAAACGGCTTCTGCTGAAAAGGGCAGCGCTGTTGTATTTGCGCCGTCACCCTAATCCGTGGTTGCGACCGGGGCAACCGGCACAACGATCGCTGCTCGATGGAGCTTCTTTGTTGCAGGATCCTCGCAGATAGGGTACTTTGTAACTCAAAGTACTCTATCGAGAGGAACGCGATATGATCGAAGACCGGGTGCGTGAGGACATCGCTTTTATCCGTCATGCCGTCGAGGAGGGGCGCAACTACGCGACCGCATCGAGCCCGGACATAATGATCTGGG
>DATNKF010000512.1:0-2205 GCA_035603555.1 Allostellaceae bacterium | reverse complement strand
GCCCTCGTAAACATCGAACAGGCGGATCTCGGCGACGAGCTTCTTGTCGACACCGCGGGCGGCGCGCAACAAAGTCTCCGCTGGCAGCTCGCGGTCGACGACGAAGGCGAAGTCACGCTCGATCGGCTGGAACACCGATAGACGAGGCGGCGGCTTAGCTCGTGCTGCGCGCGGCTCCGGCACCGCGTCGAGGAAGATCTCGAAGCCGGCGATCGGCGGCCGCGCATCGAGTGCCTCCAGAACCGCCGGGTGCAGCTCGCCGAAAGCGCCGAGCACCTTAGGGCCGAGCCGCAGGGTGCCGGCGCGCCCCGGGTGGTACCACGCAGGGGGATCGGCCGAGGCCTGGACGTTTTCGACGGGCGCGCCCATCGCGGCGAGTGCGGCGAGCGCGTCGGTCTTGACATCGTATAGGTCGATTTCGCGCGGCGCCTCGCGCCAATGCCTCTGGCCGGTCCGCCCGGCGCGCAGCCCGGCTGCCACCAGCGCCTGGCCCTCTGGCGTATCGTCGCGATAAAGCGGGCCGAGCTCGAACAGCGCGACATCGGGAGAGCCGCGATCGGCGTTGCGCCGCGCGGCAGATACGAGCCCGGGCAAGAGCGAGGGCCGCATTGCATCGAGATCGGCGCTGATCGGGTTGGCGAGACGCAATCCCGGCTTGGCGCTGCCGAACAGCGCGGCCTCGCGCGCCGAGATAAAGGAGAACGTGACCGCTTCGACGAGGCCGCGCGCGGCGAGAGTGCGGCGTACGAATTCCGCCCGCTGCTGCATCCAGCTCAAAGCCGGGCGCGACAGTGCCGTATCGCGGTCGAGGGGGACTGCCGGGATCTCGTCGTAGCCTTTGACCCGGAGAACTTCCTCGACCAGATCGGCCTCGCCGACGATGTCGCCGCGCCAGGAGGGCGGCTCGACCGCGAGATTGTCCCCTGCGATGGGCTCTACCTCAAAGCCGAGTGCGGTCAGGATCGCCGCACTCTCCTCGCGGGACACGTCGAGGCCGCCAAGCGTCGCCAGACGCCCGCTACGCAGTACATAGCGGCGGCGCCAATCGGGAACGGCGCCGGCGGTCACGATGTGGGAGGCCTCCCCGCCGCAGAGGTTGAGCATCAGCTGAGTGGCGATCTCCAGCCCGTCTCCGACAAAGGCCAGATCGAGCCCGCGTTCGAAGCGATAGCGGGCGTCGCTCGAAATGTTGAGCTTGCGGCCGGTCGCGGCAGTGCGCACCGGATCGAAGAGCGCCGCCTCGATAAAGACCTCTGTCGTCGTCTCGGTGCACCCGGTCCGCTCGCCCCCGATCACACCGCCGAGGCTCTGCACGCCGGCCTTATCGGCGATCGCCGTCATCTCGGCATCGAGAGCGTATTCCTGGCCGTTGAGGGCGAGCAGGGTCTCGCCGGATCGCGCGAAGCGCACCGTGAGATCGCCCTTGACGCGGTCCGCATCGAAGACATGGAGAGGCCGGTTGAGGTCGAAGGTCACAAAGTTGGTGATGTCGACCAACGTTGAGATCGGCCGCAGCCCGATCGCCTCGAGCCGGCCGTGCAACCACTCGGGGCTCGGCCCGTTATGGACGCCGCGCAGATGGCGTCCGAGAAACAGCGGGCAGGCGGAACGGTCTTCGATAAGGATTTCGATCGGCGAGCGAAAGGATCCCGGAACCGGTGTCGTATCGAGCGGCTTCAGCTGCCCGAGCCCGGAGGCCGCGAGGTCGCGGGCGATGCCGCGCACACCGAGGCAGTCGGCACGGTTCGGGGTCACCTTGATGTCGAGGACGGTATCGCCGAGACCGGCATAGCTCGCATACTGCACCCCCAGCGGCGCGTCCTCGGGCAACTCGATGATCCCCCCGTGGTCGTCGCCTAGACCCAGCTCATAGGCCGAGCACAGCATGCCGCGCGAGGCGACGCCGCGGATCACCGTCTCGCGCAGCAGCGCGCCGGTGCGCGGGATCGCGGTGCCGGCGGGCGCGAAGACGCCCTTCATCCCGGCATAGGCGTTGGGTGCGCCGCAGACGACCTGGACCGCTTCCTTTCCGGTGTCGACGACGCAGACCCTCAGCCGATCGGCGTTGGGATGCGGTTCCGCGGAAATGACCGATGCCACCGTGAAGGGATCGAGACCTTCGGCGCGGTTCTCGACCCCTTCGACATCGTGACCGAGCATGACGAGCCGCTCGGCGATCGCCTCGGGTGTGGCGTCGGTCTCGAG
>DATNKF010000511.1:0-7279 GCA_035603555.1 Allostellaceae bacterium | reverse complement strand
CAACAGCAGCGGCAACACCATTACAGTGAGCGCGCCGCGGCAGGCATGCAGTATCAGGGGCCCGTTCTCACGCAGCCATCGCTCGAACTGGCCCGCATGGCGGCGTCGCCAAAACAGCAGCGGCAGAGCTATCGGCGAGCTTACCGGGAGGCTGCCAGGGGCATCCGGGAGCGCCGGCAGCAAAAAGGTTACAAGCAGCGCCGCTGCGGTGCCGATAGCGACATCGGCTGTACGGTTGACCGCGATCGTGCATGCCGTCTGCGGCTGAGCGAGCGCTATCAGCATTACCAAATTGCCGGTAACAGCGAAGATCAACCAAGCATAGCCGTGACGCGATTTCGCAAAGCCGAACAAGCCCGTGAAGGCCAGCGCAAACAGGCAAAGGCAAAATGGCAGCGGATCATAGGCGAACAACCCGAGGATAATCACCGCGATTGTTGCGCCCGCTACGCTGCCGACGATGCGCATGGCCCCTCGCGACAACGAGACCGCCAACGAAGATCGTGTCACCATCCAGGCGGAAATCGCGGCCCACCATGGATTGTCAGAATGCAAAAAGAGCGCGGCCAACGCCGCCAGAGCCACCGAGAGCGCCGAGGCGAGGGCTTCCGTGCCGCGCGGGCCGCCGGGTTCGAGCGAGCGCAGTTCTATGCCGAGCGCGCCGGCGATTACCCGCAACATGATAGTTGAGACTCAGTAGACGATTAGGGTACGCGCGTCGGCGCCCATGTGCAGGACAATCTCCGGGTTCGGGTCCTGCAACACCAATGTCACCGGAAACCGCCGCTCCAGCCGGATCCAGTCCGTCGTCGGCGCCACATAGGGCAACAGTTTGCGCTCTCCCTGATCACGACTGATCCCGCGGGCGATGCCTTGGATTGTGGCGCGGTGCATATGCCACGGATAGGTGTCGAGCCAGACCCAGGCGGTATGGCCAACCTTCATATGACGAATCACAGTTTCCTTGTAATTGGCGTAAATCCGCCAGGCATGCGCGTCGACCAGACCGATCAGCGGTGCATTCTCTGTTGCTTGGTCGCCGACCCGCAAGGTGAGCTGGGTAATGGTACCGTCGGTCGGGGCGAGCAGCTTAGTCTGATCGAGCTGCCATTGCAGATAGGCAATTTCGGCGCTGATGGTTGCGACCGTCGCCTGATGCAATGTCAACGTCTGCTGGGCCTTTGCCACGGCCGATTCGGCATCGGCCAAAGCGGCCTTTGCTTCCTGCTCCTTTGCCGTTGCCGTATCGAGCCCCTGACGCGAAAAAAAACCTTCGGCCGTGAGCGGCGTCGCTCGGCGCAAATTGTCGCTCGCCAGCCGCTCCTTCGCCACGGCGTCGGCGCGCTGCGCCTGCGTCGCGGCAATGACGTCGCGGTCGACCGCGAGCTGCGCCTCAGCCTCGATCTTTTTTGCCTGCTTTTCGTTCAGCGACAACTGGAACGGCGTCGGATCGATCGTCGCGAGTAATTCGCCTTTTCTCACTGTCTGATTATCGACGATATTTACGCTGACGATTCGACCGCTGATATAGGGAGCGACATTGACGAAGTCGGAAGTGACAAAGGCATCGTCGGTATAAGCAAAGAAATAGCCGGAAGCCCAGTACAGAACCAGCGCGAGAACAATGGCGGACAGCGTCAGCAAGACCCGCCGGCGATATCTCGCGGCACCTTCTGCCTGCGGGTCGGCGATGGTCGTGGCAGCCCCGTCGCCCTGATCCTCCGATGGCGCAGGGGACGGCGGCTCGTCTGGCTTCGCCCTTGCCACCTCTCGCAGCGGCGCTCGAGTGCCAAGATCCGACATGGATTCAGTCCCGGGTTGGGGTCAGAGCACGGGCCTCGGCCGCTCGTTCGTCGGATAGCGCGGCAGGTGGTCGGCGATTTCGAACCAGCCGATCTTGCTCTCCGTCCACACGTGCAGCAGCGGCCCGACCGGGTCGGGATCGTCGAGGGTGGCGATGCTGACATCGACAAATTGCGGGTTGGCCGCCTCACGCCAGGTCAGCGGTGTACCGCAAGCGCCGCAGAAATGGCGAAAGGCCTTGGCCGACGAGCGGTAGGCGGCCGGGTCCCCCGCCGACACCGCGAACGCGTCGAGCGGCACGGTGAGCCATGCAATGACCGGCGCTCCATGGGCCCGTTGGCACATGCGGCAATGACAGTAGAGTGCCTCGACGGGTGCGGCGGTGATGCGATAGCGTATCTGTCCGCAGAGACAGCCGCCGGTCAGAGTTTCGTCCATCCTCTCCCTCCGTCCTTACCTGTCCCGGTTGCTTGGGAAAAACACGGAGCCTGTTCCATGACCCTCGATATCGTCGTCATCCAGCCCCTCGTCTCGCTGATCGCCGGCATCCTGATCCTGCTGATCCCGCGCCTGCTGAATTTCGTCGTCGCGATCTACCTGATCCTGATCGGCATCGTCGGGCTGTGGCCACGCTTGATATACCACGTCCCCTAGTGAACGTGGCCAGGAGACGATCTGGGATGAGTCCGGGCCTGCGCCGGGAAGGAGGGAACTCCAATTCTTCAGCGCCTCTTTTGGCGGAAATGACAGGGTGAGATAAACCGGACGGGCAAAATGGCGGATCTGGTTCTCAGAGGCGGTCGCGTAATCGATCCGGTAAGCGGACGCGACGAGACGGGCGACATCGCCTTTGGCGAGGGGAAAGTGGCCGCGCTCGGGCATGATCTCGCTGGCGACGAAGTTGTCGATGCCCGCGGGCTCCTCGTCGTGCCCGGGCTGATCGATCTTCACACCCATGTCTATTGGGGTGGCACCTCGCTCGGTGTCGATGCGGCCGAAGTGGCGCAGCGCAGCGGAACGACGACCTTCGTCGACGCTGGCAGCGCCGGTCCCGGCAATTTCCACGGCTTTCGCCGTCATGTCATCGACCCGTCGCCGCTGCGCATAATCCCTTATCTCAACATCTCCTTTCCCGGGATCTTCGCCTTCAGCGCCAGTGTGATGGTCGGCGAATGCGCCGATCTGCGGCTCCTCGACCCCCGCGAATGCGTCCGGGTCATCAGGGCCAATCGCGATCTGATCGCCGGCGTCAAGGTGCGGGTCGGGCGCAACGCCGGCGGCGCCTCAGGAGCGGCACCGCTCGACATCGCACTCGAAGTGGCCGAGGAGGCCGGGCTTCCGGTCATGGCGCATCTCGACAATCCGCCGCCGAGCCGGCTCGAGGTGCTCTGCCGCCTGCGCCGCGGCGATATTCTCACTCATTGCTTCCGCCCGTTTCCGAACGCGCCGGTGCAGGGGGACGGACGGATCCGTGAGGAGGTGCTCGAAGCGCGCCGGCGCGGCGTGATCTTCGACATCGGCCATGGCGGCGGCTCGTTCGGCTTTCGCACCGCCGAGGCGATGCTCGCTGCCGGGTTTCTGCCGGACGCCATCAGCAGCGACGTCCACACCTTGAGCATCAACGGGCCGGCCTTCGACCAGCTGGTGACGATGTCGAAATTCCTGTGCCTGGGGATGGCGCTGGTCGACGTGATCAGGGCCAGCACCGCCGCCCCTGCGACAGCACTCGGCCGCGCCGATATCGGCAGGCTGGAGATCGGTGCGGTCGGCGATGCCACCGTGCTTGAACTCGCCGAGGGCGATTTCGAATACCGCGATGTGCTGGGCGAGGTTCGCTCGGGACGACAGCGGCTCAAAGCCAAGGGGCTCGTCGTGGCTGGAAAGTGGTGGCACGCGCCGCGAACGTGAGAGCCGCTCCGCTGGGCGTCGAGGGAATGCCCTCTCGGATGTGCTCGTCTGGCTTTAGTACCCCTCGCGCTCGAGGCGCTTCCGCAACATCTTGCGGTGGCGACGGATAGCCTCGGCCTTCTCCCGCACCCGACGCTCCGATGGCTTTTCGTAGGCTCGCCGGCGCTTCATCTCGCGGAAGATGCCTTCGCGCTGCATCTTTTTCTTTAGTACGCGCAATGCGCCATTGACGTCGTTGTCGCGCACGAAAACTTCCATCAGCGCTGATCCTTTTGCCGAGTCGCTTTTTACAAGTTCAGGCGAGGCGAGGGGGCCAAGCCAGCAAGCCTTGCTCCCACCTTGAGCGAGCGCTGCTTCAAGTTGACGGCTGAAGTTCTATTTTTCAGCAACGAGCTTACAGTCTACCGACCCCGGGCACCATCCAGGGACGGTGTAGCGCCTCCTCCGATGTGATCACCTCTTGGTCGGCATCTGGAGCTGCGGCACTGCCGCTTTCGCCCGCGCCGGGGCGTGTTTTTTCAAGCTTCTTGAACTCCTGAGCCTCCGACCATTTCCTAAATCCGCTCGTGCTGCTATTTATCGAGATCGCCACGGCCGCCGATCTTTCATGAAATTCAAGATACCCATAAGTGGTGACGACGAAAAAAATTGCGAGGTTGAAATTATGCTGTCACGGAAATCTCGAACCGGGCTTGACCGTCGATAACAGGCCCGGGCGGTAGTCAGCTATCTATTTGTCAGCTTCAGGAATTGAATTGAGATTTCATCAGCCCCAATTTGCCTGAATAGCTCGGTGGCGAGGGCAATGATGATGACCGACCCCCCGGTTGAACTCGACGAGCACCGCGGCATGGCCGCACAGAGATCGACGGAAATCCGCCGGCGCCTCCACGAGGTCCAGGCCGATCAGGTGGTCCTGCGACAGCAGCACGAAGAATTCGAGCGCCATGCCGTCGCAGCTCTATCGACCACTTGGCCCGAGGCTGCAGCAAAGGCGCGATATCTGATCCAACTTTTCGCTGGAACTCCCGAGGCACAGGATCCGCGCCGCCGAGAGCTGATAGCCCAAGTGCTCGACGATCTCGCCCGATTGTCGGAACAGTCAACGTTATAGGCGGGGTGTCGAAGGCTCGTAACGGGCGTAGTCCGATACCATATTGGTATTTATCGTCGGCAGCGACCCGATCTGGGCGCCGACGGCTGAGAGATTGGCTTCCCTCTAGGAGGGCGGCGCGCACTCCCGCCTGCATTGCCAAAGATTGATCGCCTCAATCGGCTGGCTGGCGCCACTTCGCCATCTGTGAGCGCGTTTCACTAGACACGGGGTAAAGGGACAGGCGGAATGGCCGACCACAGAACGCCATCTCAACCTCGTGAAGACATGTTTCTCAGGCTCCGGGAACAGGCTCGCATCAAATGCGGTAATGATGCGCTTGTTCCGGTTTGCATGATCGCATTTGGCTTAGCGATTGCTGCGATCGCGCCAGTCACTTGGGGTTGGAAAATCGTGCTGTTCCTAGCGATCATGTCCCTAGTCGGAATAATAATGCCAGCAACCTCGCGGGCTCGGCGAAATCCGTAGGCGTGAAAATCCGCGCATTATGAAAGGCGATCTGATGTCAGCACCCGGAGTGAGGAGTTCAGTCGAGGAACTGGCGCAGATGCTCTACGAAGCGAGTGATCCTAGCGGCATTCCCTGGGTCAAACGAGGGTTGGCAGTTCGCGACCCGTGGCTCCAAGTCGCACGAAAGCAGATAGCGCAATCCGAAAATGTGTCGGAACTCGATGGGAGGGTCGGGCCATGATTGTCCGATTGACGATCGAACAGGAGGGCGCCGGCTTCCGCGCAATGATCTCTAAGCGCGATGATCAGGGTAACGGCGTCATTGGGACCCCTGAGATTTTTCTGGTGGACAACAAGGAAGAGGCGAAAAAACGAGCGAAAGATAGGGCACGTGCCTTGGGACTGAAGACCTATCGTGTTGTCGATAAGACGCTCAAGGTCTAGCGCTGTGTGCTCCTAGTCAACGAAGATATTTAAGTGTGACAAGCGCTGAAACGGCCAGCCGAGCTCATTCCCCCGACCACATCCCCTTGGCAGGCTGAGGGTCTATCCCGCCGCGGTCCGCTTCGGCTGGCCGGCTCGGCGGGCGGCGTGGCGGTCGATCTCGGCCTGGATCGCCGCTCCGGCCTGTCCCGTAAATTCCTCGTGACGGTTCGTTGCGTAGTCGTAGCTGCCGCGTAGAAGATCCCGGCTCCTCTGGAAATGCGGGTGGACGAAGCGCGCCATCAGCTCGTAATGCTTTTTGGTTGCGTCCCAATCGGCCCAGTTGTGGGCCAACTCGCACAGCACGCCAAACCCACCCGACCCCTCGATCAGCCGCTCGATATAGGCGATCGCATCGTCGGGGGTGCCGATGCACCCGGTGCCGGTCTCGACCAGCCACTCATAGGGGTCGGGGACGTCGGGCGGGATGATCGGAAAGGTCGCAATGTCGCGGAAGTAGTCGGCGAAGGGCTGGATTCCGAACCGGACGTTCTGGCGCGCCTGCTCACGCGTCTCGGCGATATGGAACATGCCGACGATGCGCCAGTTTTTGCGGTCCGGCGCGTGCCCATTGGCGCGCGCAGTCTCCTCGTAAAGCCCCCAATTGGCGGTGTGCCGCTCCATCGCTGCCGGGCTCGTGCCGCCGATCGACAGCATGCCGATCCCATATTTCCCGGCGGCCAGAGAGCCCGCGGGCGACCGCGCCGCGGCGACCGCCAATTCCATCGTCGGCCGGGTATAGGGGCGCAGCTGCAATTGTGCGTCGGTCAGGTTGAACCAGTCGGTCTTGCGGTTGACGATCTCGCCATGCAGCAGCGGGATGATGACCTCGAGCGCCTCGTTCATCATCTGGCGCTGGGCCCCGGGGTCGATACCGATCTTCAGCGCGTCATGGACGAGGGCGCCCGGACCGACACCGAACATCGCCCGACCCCGCGTCATGTGGTCGAGTTGAACCATGCGGTCGGCCAGCATGAACGGATTGTGGTAGGGCAATGAGACGACACCGGTGCCGAGCCGGATGTAGCGGGTGCGCTGGGCCGCCGCGGCGATGAACATTTCCGGGCAAGCGATCAGCTCGAACCCCCCCGAGTGATGCTCGCCGATCCACGCCTCGTGGTAGTTCAGCCGGTCGAGGTGTTCCAGCAACTCGAGGTCGCGCTCCATCGAGAGCGTCGGGTTTTCGTCGTGATTGTGAAACGGCGCGAGAAAAATGCCGCTGCGCAAATAGGGATCGTCCATGCCGAGTCCTCCGGCGGAAAAGGCTACTGCGGCCGATGGTCAGCCATCGTCATGGTTCCCGCAAGCGAATTCCCCTTGCCCGCCTCCTCCTGCTATCATGGCTGCCATTACGCGAGGAGGAGGCAGCAGCATGTCTGAGCTCGGCGCCGACACGATGCGGGGCATTCCGTGGCCTTCGAACGGCCTCACCGAGATCCCGTTCCGACTCTACACTGATCCCGAGCAATACCGGCTCGAGCAGGAGCGGATCTTCAAGGGTCCCACCTGGAGCTTCCTGTG
>DATNKF010000510.1:0-8128 GCA_035603555.1 Allostellaceae bacterium | reverse complement strand
GTCGAGCAGCCCAGGCCAGGTCTGATCTGGGAAGCCCCGCAATGTCAGCGTCCGCAGGTGGGAGCCCCCGAGCATGGGCTCGACGCCGGTCACCAGCGGCCTATCGGTCACCAGCCCGTCGATAAAAAAAGGCATCGGCGGCACCTCGATCGGATGGCGCTTGGTAGAGACGCAGGCGTGCAGATAGGCCAGCGTCTCCGAGTCATCGAGCCAAGCGATCTGGGGCATGACGCTGTCGAGCAGACCCAAGACGCGGTCGGTCTCGGCCAGAAACAACTCGAGCTGCTCCCGCCAGTCGACCGCTCGCCTTTCGCCGGCGCTGTCGTAAAGGAGGCCGTGCACACGCGTCGCGCTCTCCGGCGGCGCCAGATAGGAAAAGGTCAGAAAGCACTCGCTCTCGAAATGTGCGCCTTCGGTCTCGAACATGGCGCGGCGCTCGCGATCGACCAGGAATGAGACCGGGTCGGGGAAGCGGCTTTCCGGATAGCCGGCCGCCTCGCGACGAAGCGCCTCGACAAAGAGCGCCCAGCCGGATCCCAGGCGCTTCAGCGCATTGTTGACTCGGGCACAGACCGCAACGAGCTCGGCATCAGTGGCACTGTCGAGATCGGGGCCGCGGAACCGGGATGTGCGCTGAAGCGAGCCGTCCTTGTTTAGCACGACGCCCGGTGCGACCAGCCCCGCCCAAGGCAGATAGTCTGCCAGCAGCACGCGCCTTGTCCGGTATTCACGAAGGTCGAGCATGTCCGGTCTTCCGTTCACGCATCCAATACGGGCGCGCGCAGGCGCAGATGCCGCGCAAAGACGCTCATGAATTGCGGTTCGGTCCGGGTCAGCCATACGGCTGACGCATGGCCGACAATCCAGATCGCCAGACCCGCGATCCAGAGCTGCAGGCCGATGCCAACCGCGGCAGCGAGCGTGCCGACGGCGATCGCGATCGCCCGCGGCGCGCCGCCGAGAAGGATTGGCTCAGTCAGTGAACGATGCAGCGGCACAGCGAAGCCCGGCACCTCGCTCGGGCCCGGGAAGGCGAGCGGCGGGCTCATGCGATCAGCGCTCCCCCGGCAAAGTTGAAGAAAGTCAGGAAGAAGGAGCTCGCGGCGAAGGCGATCGACAGCCCGAAAACAATCTGAATCAATCGGCGCATCCCGCCCGAGGTCTCGCCGAAGGCGAGAGCCAGGCCCGAGCCGACGATGATGATGACCGCGATGATCTTGGCAACCGGACCCTGGATGCTGTCGAGGATCTTAGTCAAAGGCTGTTCCCAGGGCATGTTCGAGCCGGCCGCCAGGGCGAGCTCAGGCCAGAGCAGGAGTGTGATGGCGAGTGCCGAAAGCTTGGCGAAGGCGGCGTGCGGCCGCGATGGAACTCGATCGATCAACTTCTGTCTCCTTGGATCACGGTAAGGATGCCGTGGGAATTGAGTCCGACTCGCTTGACGACGTAGTCACTGGTCGGGCCCAGATCGCCAACCTGCCAGATGCCCGCCAGTCGGCGTTGAGCGCCGCGCCCGGCGAGGACGGCGATAAGATCTATGGTCTCTGTGATAAGCGGTCGCGAGACGGTCACGACGGCCTCTTGCACCAGCTGCTCGAGACGGCGGAGCGCGCCGATCGCGGTCGAGGCATGGATCGTGCCGATCCCACCGGGATGTCCCGTGCCCCACGCTTTCAGCAGATCCAGCGCCTCGCGACCACGCACCTCGCCTATCGGGATGCGATCGGGCCGGAGCCTGAGCGAGGAGCGCACCAGATCGGCCAGCGACGCGACGCCATCCTTGGTGCGCATCGCGACCAGGTTCGGCGCTGCACATTGCAGCTCGCGGGTATCCTCGATCAGCACCACCCGGTCGCCGGTCGCCACCACTTCGCGCAAGAGAGCATTGACCAGCGTCGTCTTGCCGGTCGAGGTGCCGCCCGCGACCAGCACGTTCCAGCGCTCGGCGACAGCAGTCCTAAGCGTCGCGGCCTGCGCTGCGGTCATGATCTCGGCGGCGACGTAGTCGTCGAGCGTGAACACCGCGACGGCCGGTTTCCTGATCGCGAAGGCCGGCGCCATCACGACAGGCGGCAGCAGCCCCTCAAAGCGCTCACCGGTCTCGGGCAGCTCGGCCGAGACGCGCGGGCTTGCCGCATGCGCTTCGGCTCCGACATGGTGGGCCACGAGCCGCACGATGCGCTCGCCATCGGCGACGGCAATGCGCCTGCCGGTGTCTTCAAGTCCCGAGCTCAGCCGATCGATCCAGAGCTTGCCATCGGGGTTGAGCATCACCTCGACGATGCCGGGGTCCTCCAGGTAGGCGGCGATGTCTGGCCCGAGCGCGGTCCTCAGCATCCGTGTTGAGCGGGAGAACGGCGTCGGGTCACCCGGCATCGACCCCCTCCCCTGCTTCAAGATCGGGGCCACGCGAAATCGATGGCGCGACGCCATCGCTCCGCCGTTCCGGCCAGATCTCTATGCTGATCTCGCGCACGAGGCTGTTACCCCGTTGCAGTCTGCGCCCGAGCGTCTCGACAAAGTCGCGATAGCGCTCCGCACCCTTCGCCTTGGCGGCAGCCTGCGCGCTCTCGGGCAATGGCGGCGTGACCATGAGCCAAAAGCGCACGAACAGCGCCACTGTCTCGATTGCGATCGACAAGTCGCGCTCGACACGTTCGAGCTGGCGGGTATGCCGGTCTAGCCGTCGCACGAAAGCGGCTTCACGAGCATCGGCACTGTCCGGCGAGAGCATCGAAGCGATTGCTGCCTCGATTACCGCCGATTTCGACAGCCTGCGCTTCGCCGAGAGCGCGGCTATCTCCTCGTGCAGCCCCGGCGACAGGTAAATGTTGAGGCGCGTCTTCACTAGCTGTCTCACATGCCGGGCATCATCTGGTCGTGGCGGTCCATCGCCGCCGCCCGGGTGAAGGTCTGGAGCCGCTGGCGTGCGAGGATTCGGGCCTTCAGCGCCTCTTCGTCAGCCTCGGCATCGTCGATTAGATCGAACTCGCTTGCCGGCTGCCGATCGGGTGCTATCTCCTCTTGCTCCGGCAGCTCGGGCTCTCGGCGCAGGCCGCCTTGGCTGTGATGAGCAAGCTCGTCTAGCCCGTTAACGGTGCGCAGCGGAGCGCCCGGAACTATGACGAGTCCTGTCCAGTCGTCGGGCCGGCTACCCGGCCGGTCCGGGTAGACGCCCGAGGCCGGGAGCACGGGTGCCGGCCGGACGCGATCACGAAAGGCGCGATCCTCGTAATAACGGATCTTTCTGGCTCGTATCGGCGGCAGGCCGGCCACCATGATGATCTCGTCGGTCGACGGCAGCTGCATGACCTCGCCTGGGGTCAGAAGCGGGCGTGCCGTCTCCTGGCGCGAGACCATGAGATGGGCGAGCCAGGGGCTGAGCCTGTGTCCGGCATAGTTCTTCATCGCCCGCTGCTCGGTCGTGATGCCGAGGGCGTCCGAGATGCGCTTCGCGGTCCGCTCGTCGTTGCAGGCGAAAGCGACGCGGATGTGAGAGTTGTCGAGGATGCTGTTGTTCTCGCCGTAGGCCTTCGCGAGCTGGTTCAGCGACTGGCAGATCAGGAAGGCGCGGATGCCGTAACCGGCCTGGAAGGCGAGCGCCGTTTCGAAGAAGTCGAGCCGTCCCAATGCCGCAAACTCGTCGAGCATCAGCAGCAGCTTGTGCCGGCGCTCGACGCCTTCGAGGCTCTCGGTCAGTCGCCGCCCGATCTGGTTCAGTATCAGGCGCACGAGCGGCTTCGTGCGGCTGATATCCGAGGGCGGAACGACGAGGTAGAGCGTGACCGGGTGCTCGGCGTCGACCAGGTCGCTGATACGCCAGTCGCAGCGCGAGGTCACCCGAGCCACGATCGGATCCCGGTAGAGGCCGAGGAACGACATCGCCGTCGACAGCACGCCCGAGCGTTCGTTATCGCTTTTGTTCAGGAGCTCGCGTGCGGCCTGAGCCACGACCGGGTGCACACCGCGCTCGCCGAGGTGCGGCGTCGCCATCATCAGCCGCAGCGTGCGCTCGATCGGCTGTGCGGGATTGGATAGGTAGGTTGCGACGCCGGCCAGCGTCTTGTCCTCTTCGGCGTAGAGGACGTGGAGAATGGCGCCGGCAAGCAGCGAGTGGCTGGTCTTTTCCCAGTGGTTACGCCGCTCGATCGAGCCTTCGGGGTCGACCAGAACGTCCGCGATGTTCTGGACGTCGCGGACCTCCTTGGGGCCGCGCCGGACCTCGAGCAGCGGGTTGTATGGCGCCGACCGGAGGTCCGTCGGATCGAACAGCAGGCAATGCGAGAAGCGCGATCGCCAGCCTGCCGTCAAAGTCCAGTTTTCGCCCTTGATGTCATGCACGACGACGGAGGACGGCCACGATAGCAATGTCGGCACGACCAGGCCGACACCCTTGCCGCTGCGCGTCGGCGCGAAGCACAGCACGTGCTCGGGGCCGGCGTGCCGGAGGTGCTGCTTGCCGAGACGGCCGAGGTGGACCCCGGCCGGCCCCAGCAACCCCCCCTCGCGCACCTCCGGTTCCGTTGCCCAGCGTGCCGAGCCGTAGGTCGTAACCGGCGCCGACTGGCGCGCACGACGCACCGAGCCGGCGATCGCAACGACGACGGCCGTCACGCCACCCCCCGTCGCCCACGCGGCGCCTTCGAGGAAGATTCCCGGGGCGTAGGCATCGAAGTGGTACCACCAGGCGAAAAACAGGTACGGTTCGTAGACGGGCACAGCGGCGGCGAGGAACCAGGCAGGGCCGAGCGCCGGCTGAAAACCCAGGCGCATTGCGGTCCATTCGGTGGCACCCCACAGTCCGGCGAGGACCGCGGCCAGTGAGAGCGCCATCTGGCCCCAGAGGATTTTGGTTCCCGTCATTGTCCCGTCATGTCTGAGATCGAGCGGGACCGGAATAAAAGATCGAAAAACAGCTTTGCAACACGCGAGTTCCGCTCAGCAAAGCCCCGCGCAGCCAATCAAAAAATTACGTGCCCCCGAAGCCTCCCGGACAGCGGAGAGCAGTTGCGCGTAGCGTCGGCAGGCAATAGAGGGCTGCGGGTTCTGCGCATATCGTGCGGCTGCTGGATGGTCAACGCCCCTCAGATCACTAGGTGATGGGCATTGCGCTGTGCTATTCGGCGACAGATGCCCGACGGCAACTGGAATGCGATCGTTTGCAGCGACCGCTGGACCGGCGGTCGAGAACGGTCTCCCGCCGATCGGGCTCAAATTCGAGGTGGGTGACAGTGTTGGCGCCCCGCTGAACCGATGCGAACGGGAGCGGCCTTGACTCCAACCGAAGACACGTACCGGGCGATGCTCAAGCCGCCGACGAGATCAGATCCCGAGCCCGCGTTCCCGTTGCAGGTTCCATGAGACGCTGCCGGCGCGCAAAACGCCGGACACCTCGTGTCCAAGCTGACGTTCCACGATCGGGCGCCACGGTACGAGCGCGAATTGCCGCTGGTTTTCTATAAGCGCGAAGCGGCCTGAGGCCAAGTCGACCCGCCGACGATAGATCCCCGAGACGCGCTCGCCTTCCTCGAGCGGCCGATACTGCAGCCCGGTATCGCGTGCGATCCCTGCCGCTGCATCCGCCAGCTCGCGTCGCGTCAGCGTGTCGAGGAGCTCTCGAGCGAAGATCAGTCGGCTCTGTAGCCGGTGCGCGAGCCCGCAACCGATCAATTGTTCGACCCGTTGTTGCAGCGCGGTCCGTACCTCGCGTCCGAATCCCGTGTCGGCAAGCTCCATCTTTTCACGCTTCACCAGCTCTCGATCAAGCCAGGTGGCACCCGAGGCAACAACCTGCCGTTCGAGCGGAAGGCGAGAAAGCGTCCGTACCTCCAGATCGAGCGCCACGCTGTGCTTCGCATCATATGCGCGAGCGCGGTGAAGGTAATCCTCGGGTACATTCCACCGTCCATCGGGCAGCCGCTCGACAATTCGGCCCCCACGGCGCAGAGCTTCCAGCCTGCGCACATGCGCCTCGACCAGTGCCTCCGGATCCGAGGTATCGGCGCGCGTAAGCTGGAGCCGATGGCGCTCGGGATCGTAGATGCCATCATATGCCTCCGCCAGACGCGCTATCGTTTGGTCCGATCGCCGGCCCTGCGCTCTTCGGACCGCGATGACCCCACCCTCCGGCACGTCCGCGACCGCATCGAAGCTCCCGACCCGTAGGTAGTGCGCACGGCCATCGACACCGTCGACGACGAGGTAGGCCGAGCCTTTCAGCTCGTCGTCCAGGCCCTTCTCGATTACCCGGCCGATGACCGTCTGCTCTAACGCGATCGGCGCGTCGGAAATCGCAAAATCCGTCGGCGAGCGTTCCTGACCCCGTACCGAAAAGGCGCGCTGCATCGTCCGGATGATGTCGCCGCGGATGTTGAGCTCGCGCAAGCTCGGCTCCGCTTCGTCTGCGAGCAGCCATTGGGCTGGGCCGACAGCACGGGCCAAGCCCATGCGTTCTAGCTTCTGTAGCCGGCCGAGGAGGAGGGTGCGGATCTCGCTGCCGGCCGCGTCGGGCCTCACTACCTCCGGCCGGAAGTCGAGCACGCCGCCCTCGGCCCGCTGAGCCTCACGCCGCAAGGTCGCATCGAGCCGCGTCCAGCGATCGGCGCCGACCTCGCCGGCGAGCTTGCGGCGGACCTCATGCTCGCTCTGCTGCCCGAGCTCGATCGTCACCAGCTCGGCCGCACGCTCGCGCATGCCGTGGCTGATGTAGTCGCGATGGATGACGAGGGTGTCGCCGCGATCGTCAGTGCCGCGCACGATGAGATGGATGTGCGGGTTGTCGGTGTTCCAGTGATCGAGGGCGACCCAACCCAGCCGTGTCCCGAGGTCGCGCTCCATCTGCTTGACCAGGTCGCGAGTGAAGGCGCGGAGGTCCTCCATCTCGGTTGCGTCCTCGGGACTGACGATGAACCGGAAATGATGCCGGTCTTCTCTGGCGCGCTCGGCGAAGGCGCGCAGATCCGCGTCGTCCGAGGCGGCGTCGAACATCCGGGCGGGCGCGCCATCCTTCGTCACGCCCTCGCGCTTCAAATACGAGAGATGCGCCCGAACCGCGCTGGGGCCGCGGAAGCCCTGCCGGACAATGCGGGCCTTTACAATCACGCGGCGCCCACGATTGCCGTACAGCTGTCGCTCCGCGGCTCGCAATGCGGCCATTGCGCCGCGGCCGCGCCTCGCTCGGAGATGATGCGCTGGGGACCGCGCCGGCCAGCTCCGGCCGCGATGGCCTGCGAGCTGCGCCGCGGCGAGGACCTGTGCCACGAACAGCTTCGGCCACCGCTCCCGGCCTTTGTGGAGACGGCCGAGCCTGGGGTGAAGCTCGCGCGCCTGGGTCATGGTGCCGACGAAGTTCAGCCGAGCCGCGGCCTACGGCCGATCGGCGGCACGGCTTGGAGCTGATGGCACTGCACCAAACTCATGTGCAGACCTCAACAATCCGCCGGTGACAAGCTCTGCGCGGCACCGTCCTTTATCTTGCGATCCGGCCTGCACGCGTGTGCCTCTCTGCCAGTCCTAACCCCTGCTACTACGGGCGCCTCGAAGGGAAATTAGCGGAGACGCGCACTGGATCGCGCCCGAGCGGAACGAACAGCGCACCTCCAACCCCACCTTTTGTGTCGCCCGGCGACCGGGAGAAGGGCGACGGTGTTACGGGTGGAGTGCCCGACGGAGTGCCCGACCTCTGCGCAAAGAGCCCACTCGGCCCTGCGATGTCGTTTGGCCGTCGATGCTGACCCGCGTCCGTGAAAGCGCCGAACACGAGTAGCGAGGAGACGCTGCCGTGGTTCGGCCGTGGGATTGACCTCTGCACATCGGATGCAGCGGGCACGACAGGGTGTGATCGGACGGCCGACATGTCGCCGGACGCCAACGCAACTACCGGCAGCTCGCCGATGCGTGCCAGGTACCGCTGCGTCTCCGCGGGCAACGGGCGGCCACGCTGCAGATAATCATCAAACCGAGCGGGACCGGCATTGTAAGCGGCAAGGAAGTTCGGCACCCCGAAGAGCTCGATCATCTCGCTCATGTACGCGGTCCCGGCGATGATGTTGTCATGTGGGTCGTAGGCGTTGGCACCGAGCCCATACCGCACTCGCAGCTCGGCGTATGTCTCAGGCATGATCTGCAT
>DATNKF010000509.1:0-3603 GCA_035603555.1 Allostellaceae bacterium | reverse complement strand
CAGGCGCCGCAGGACGACACGCTCGGGCTCCGGGAGCAGCTGATAGCTCCAGTCGAGCGTCGCCCGCAGCGTCTGATGCCGCGGCAACGCCGTGCGGCGGCCGCCCGTCAACAGATGGAAACAATCATCGAGGCGGGCCGCGAGCTCTTCGACCCCGAGCGCATTCGTCCGCGCGGCGGCCAACTCGATCGCTAGCGGGATGCCGTCGAGATGCCGGCAAATTGCCGCGATCGCCGCGGCGCCGCGCCCGTCCGGCGAGAACTGCGGCGCTGCCGCGCGCGCCCGCGCGACGAACAGCCGGACGGCGCCGTATCGCAGCGGATCCTCCGCGTCCTGGCTGCCCTCCGTCGGCACGGCGAGCGGTGGCACCCGGTAAAGGCACTCACCCTCCGCTCGCAGCGGCTCGCGGCTCGTCGCCATCACGCGTGCTGCCGGGTTGGCGCGAAGCAGTGCCTCGGCCATGCACGCCGCAGCGCCGACGAGATGCTCGCAATTGTCGAGCACCAGCAGGAGCTGCTTGGCGGCGAGCGCGTTCGCGACGCGTTCGGGCGATACGACGTTATCGGCAAGGTCGAGACCAAGCGCCGTGACGACCGCAGCCGGCACGAGGTCGGGATCCGAAAGCAGCGCGAGCTCGATAACCCAGACCCCGTCGGCGAATTTGGGCAACAGGCGCCGTGCGACCTCGAGGCCGAGGCGCGTCTTGCCGATCCCTCCGGCGCCGGTCAGGGTGACGAGCCGGTGGGCGGCGGCGAGGCCCAGGATCTCCTCGACCTCGACCTCGCGACCGATCAGCTCGGTAACCGGCTCCGCCAGGTTCATCGGTGGGCGGGGCGCGGTGGACACCGGGACTACCGTCCTTACAACCGCCTGCGTAGAAGGGCTCGCCGCGACCGTGCGGATCTCCCCGGTGAACTGGTACCCTCGTCCGGAAATCGTGCGGATCAGGTCGCGATCCGCCCCGAAGGCGTTGCGCAGGGCCGAGATCTGGACGTGCAGGCTGCTCTCCTCGACGATCCGGTTCGGCCAGACGCGGCCGATCAGCGCCTCCTTGCTGACCACAGCCCCTTGCCCCTCGATAAGCGCCATCAGCACATCAAAGGTGCGCCCGCCGAAGTGGATCGGCTGACCCTCGGCGAGGAGCTCGCGGCGATGCGGCACGATACTGAAACGGCCAAACTCGATGATCGCCGGCGTTTCGGACGTGAGATCCATAGTCGCGGGACTATTAGGCCATTTCAGGGGGTCCAGGCTTCTTCAGTCCTGTTCGAAGAACAAGCGCGGGGTAAGCCGCCCGGCCTTAGCATAGCGGGTAAGGTTGACGACCGCCGCAATGCCGTGCCCGCTCCGGGTTCGGCGCTTGACGGAGCAGTCCACGGTAATGAGCGTGGGGATCCTCGACCAAGCTGAGGCAGCATTGCGCATCCGCCAATCCCTTTTTTAAAAGGGTCCAAAGGCCTCGCCAGCCGATGAGATTACCATCCACGTTATCGGGTGTGAGTTAAGCCTCATCAATTATGGTAAATCAGGGTAAATCACGCCAACCTCGTCCCGCCGAGGGTTGTGTCTCTTGAGGTGTGTAGGAGCTGTGGGTAAGTGGCCCGCCGCAGCGACCCATCACGAGACCAGCGGCCGCTTACTCACAGCAGTGGTCATCGCGGATCCCCGGTAGGGTTGGTCGCCAAGCCTTCACGCGAACCAAGGGCCCGACGACGATAAGATGATGAGCCTAGTGAGAACCGCCTCGCCGGCGGAGAGGGAGGGATTCGAACCCTCGGTCCCCCGCAAGAGGGACAACGGTTTTCGAGACCGCCCCGTTCGACCGCTCCGGCACCTCTCCGCATAAACGGCGGCAACGGCTTAGCATAACGCTACGCCGGGACAAACCGCGAATTGGCACCCGATTGGCACTCAAGCCTCGGCTGATCAGCCTTTCGCGCTTATTGCCGCCTCGATCGCCCGAGCTGGTGCCAGGCCCCACAGGAGGGGCCGCCGCGTTCCCGCCGCTATCCCCGGCAGTCGTGTCTGAGCCGGTATCGAACTTCTCGAAGCTGGCCCCGCATTCCTTTTCGTTCCCACGACGGTGTGTTCGCCATCTGACCTTGGATCGCGGCCGCTTGCTGTTGGAGGCGTGCGCAATGTTGAAAGTGTACTTGGGCGGGGTTCCAGCCAGGTGCACCCGGCCCGCCTGGCATTGGACCTGGCCCGCCCGGAGATGGCCCGCCTGGCATTGGACCTGGCTCGCCCGGAGGAGGCCCGCCCGGCGGCCCCGGTGCACCCGGCGGGCCTTGTACCGAGATGATGGCTTGCTCAAGCCGAGCGACATGCCGAGCGGATGAGCCAGCGCTTGTGGCATCGGCTAAGCATAAGCCCTACCGCCAACAGCAGCGAACTGAGATTTTTGCAGATCATTTGGATGTCCGCCGTCGTCATTCTGTCGATACGCTAAGAACGCCGGGCGGCCTGCAAGCATTCCGGGCGCAAGGCTGGCACAGTACCCGCCGATAGGCGGCTCAGTGTCGGCGACGATAAGATGGTCGCGGCTCGAAAAGGGGGAAGAGAATGCCGGCGATCGGAGCAAAGCGTGTCGGAGTGATCGGCGCCGGGATGGTCGGGGTGTGCACGGCGAGCTGGCTGCAGCGCGACGGGCACAGCGTCTTCCTGATCGAGGCGGCGCAGCCCGGCCACGGCGCGTCCTTTGGCAACGCGGGCTGCTTCAACGGCTCGTCGGTGACGCCGGTGTCGATGCCCGGAATGATCGGCAATGTGCCGCGCTGGCTGTTCGACCCGCTCGGTCCGTTATCGCTGCGCTGGAGCTATCTGCCGGCGATCACTCCGTGGCTGCTGCGTTTCATGCGCGCGGGCACCCCGGAAAAGGTGCGCGCCCAGGCCCGGGCCTTGCGCCCGCTCGTCGGCCCGACCCTCGATGCCCTGACGCCGTTAGTCAGCGCGGCCGGCGCTGAAGATCTCGTCCATCGGCTGGGCCATCTCTACGTCTACCGCTCTGCCGAAAGTCTCGGAAAGGATTGTCTCGCCTGGGCGTTGCGGCGCGAAAACGGGGTGGAGATCGACGAATTCGAAGCCGACGAGCTGCGCCAACTCGAACCTGCGCTGTCGCGCGAGTATGTCCGCGGGCTGCTGGTGCGCGAGAACGGGCACACCTCGAACCCGCTTGGGCTCGTGCAGCGCCTCTTCGAGCACTTCCTGCGCTCGGGGGGCGAGCTCGTGCGGGCACGGGCGCAGGGGTTCCGCCTGGACGGCGCACGGCTCGCCGCGATCCGAACCGACGGCGGCGATCTCGCAGCCGACGCCGCGATCGTCTGCGCCGGCGCATATTCGAAACCGCTCGCCGCAGCGCTCGGCGATAAGGTGCCGCTCGAGACCGAGCGCGGTTACCACCTGATGATAGCGGATCCGGAAGCGATGCCGCGGATCCCGACCGCCGATGCCGACGGCAGGTTCGTGGCCACACCGATGGATACGGGGCTGCGGTTTGCCGGTACCGTCGAGCTCGCCGGGCTTGCGGCAGCCCCAGATTGGCGGCGTGCCCGCATTCTGCTCGAGCAGGGACGCAAGATGTTGCCCGGCCTCGCCGCCTCGCAC
>DATNKF010000508.1:0-5850 GCA_035603555.1 Allostellaceae bacterium | reverse complement strand
CCCAGATCCGCCTATGCCGCCTGGTATTCCCGCAAATTAAAGACCGCCGCTGGGGCCGGATTATCAATGTCCTCAACATCGGCGCCAAAGCGCCGGGCGCCGACAGCGCCCCGACCTCGGTCAGCCGCGCCGCGCAGATGGCGTTCTCCAAGGTGCTCTCGGGCGAGGGTGCGCCCCACAACATCCTGGTGAACTCGCTGCACGTCGGCGTTATCGTCAGCGACCAGATCGTCCGCCGCCACGCCCGCGAGGGCGCCAACATCTCGCTCGAAGATTTTATCGCGCAGGCAGGCCGGCGCGTGCCGCTGGGCCGCATGGGGCGGGCCGAGGAATTCGCCAACATCGCATGCTTCCTCGCCTCCGACGCCGCCTCCTACGTGACCGGCTGCGCCATCAACGTCGACGGCGGCAGCTCGCCGGTGGTGTGAGCCGGGTGACAGCCCTCCTCACCCGGTCCGCATGTATTTCTCCTCGAGGGCGCGCCAGCGATCGGTGCCGACGGCATCCTCGCGCTCCTGGAAGGTGGCCAGATCGCCTTCGATGCGGCTTGTATCGCCGTCTTCCTTCAGTGCGGCCAGCACCCGTTGCGCCGCGCGGATCGCAGCGCGATGGGTCTGGGAGGGGTAGATGCCGAGGCGGAAACCCATCGCCTCCAGCTCGCTCGCCGGCAGCATCGGCGTCTTGCCGCCTTCGAAGACATTGACCAGGGCTGGCCCTTTAACCTGACGGCCGACGACGCGCAGCTCCTCGACATTCTGCGGCGCCTCGACAAATCCGACATCGGCGCCGGCTTCGAGGTAGGCGTTGACGCGGTCGATCGATGCGTGCAGGCCCTCGATGGCCCGTGCATCCGAGCGGGCGATGATGACAAGGTCGGGGTCCTGCCTAGTGTCGACGGCGGCATGGATCTTGCCGACCATCTCGAGGGTGCTGATGACCTCTTTGCCCTCGTAATGGCCGCATTTCTTGGGGCTTACCTGGTCCTCGATGTGGAAGGCGGCGACCCCCGCCTTCTCGTACTCGCGGACCGTGCGGATCACGTTGATCGCGTTGCCGTAGCCGGTGTCGGCATCGGCGATGACCGGGATGCCGACCGCCTCGACCGTCAAGGCGATGAAGCGGACGTTCTCGGACAGGGTCAGCAATCCGAGATCGGGATAGCCGTTCGCCCGCGAATACCCGCCGCCGGTCAGATAGACCGCGGCGAACCCGGCCTGCTCGACGAGCCGCGCCGTCAAGGTGTCGTAGGCGCCCGGCACCATCGTGTAGCCGCGGCGCGTAATCAGGGCTCTCATCGTCTGTCGTGGGGTCATCCAGCAGCTTCCGCGAGAAACGGTGGGTGCCGCTCGCCTAGCGGCTGGATCCGTAACGCCGGCTCGGTAAGCCCGTAGGCAGATCGGGGGGGTCCGGCCGGTGGCGGCTTTCGAGCCTCTTCAACAGGCCGCGGCCGCCGATGCCGGGCTCGTCTGTGTCTTGAGCGTCCTTTTTTACGGCCTGCGCACGCTCGCGGCGCAACTCCTCCATGCGTGCACGGATCGCGGCGAAATCATCGGCAACGCGGGGTCGGGTCACGTCTCCTCCTCAAATATTGGGCCGAACCGCGATGGGTTCAGGCGGTTTATCGATGGGTGAAGGCCGGCTAAAGGCAGACCCAGCCTCGCGCACTGGAGGGTCTTAACGCAAGCGAAAACGAGCGATCTCATTAACTCGTCAGTCCGCGGCAGCTGCCAGCCCTTTCATCTCCGCAATCAGCCCGTGGGCCTGCCCCAGCAACGAGACCGCTGTTCCCGGAGGGATCTCGGCGTCCTCGAACGCAGCGCCTTCCAGCACCTTCTTGATCTTGCCGGCAAGCGCATCACGCCGGGCGGTGAAGTCCGCCATCGTGTCCAGATAACTGTTGTAAACCACCGCGCCGTCGCTCTGGATCAGAGCGGTCGAGTATTTGATGCTCGCCAGCGACAACTCGCCGAACGGAGCGTTGAGCTGTTTGTAGGCAGTCGCCAACCGTTGATAGGCGCCCGGTTTCTCCTCGATTTCCTCCGGCAAGGCGGAGGGCTTCAGCTGCTCGACGATCACCCTGCCATCGTGAAGGTAGTCGTCCTTCAGTCCCACCAGGGCCAGTATCGTTGGCCGCACATCGGTATGGTCGGTCCAGGTCGTGTCGTCGATGCCCCCTTTGTTGACTCCTGGACCGACAAGCCCCAGCCAGGTGTTGGCGATCTCGGGCTGAATGCCGCCATGCAACCAAGCGAACCTCGGGTTGATCGTCACGGCATCGCCCCCGCCCGTCTGCACCCAGGCATTCGGCTCGTTCCAGGAAACCACCGTCGGCGTGCGCAGCGGATCGCCGCTCACCATGTGCAGCAGCTTCATCGAGGCGCGATCGGCCAGGCCGACCGATAGCGGAACCTCCTTGCCGAGATACGGGTCGGTGATGGTCAGGTCGGCGAGCGCCTGTTCGAACTGGCGGGTCACCAGGGCAGTCGCGGACGGGTTGCCGTTGAGGTAATAGGCCGGCGCCATGTCGAAATGGATGCCGTATTGGGTGGTAACACCGGCCTTCGTAAGCAGCTGGTTCACCTGCACCTGCACCTCGCCGATCTCGCCGGCGTTATAGACGCAGGGCGTCGTCACGCCGTCGCACCCGGTCTTGGTCTTGCCGGCGAAATGGTCGCCTTCATCGGCGGTGACGACGAACAGTGTATTGGTCTCGTCGATGCCGTGCGCCTTCAGCTCAGCGAAGAACGTCGTAAGGCCCTGCTCGTACTCCTTGAGCTGTGCGACATAGCCCGCTGCACCGGGGCCATAGGCGTAGCCGCCCGGCGCATGGTTGTCGTGCGCATCGGAGATGTAGCCGAACACCACCTGCACACCGGCTTCGAGCATTTTCGCCACATAGGCCCCGGTGACCTTGGGGAACATCCCGTCAAAGCCCGGGAAGCCGCTGAACGTCCCGCCGAGCAGGTCTGTCATCGTGGTGCTGCCGCCATTGATGACCGGTGCGACGTATTTGTGCCCATAAAGCGCCTGGAACCCGACATAGCCGCCCGGCTCGTCGGGCAGCGGGTCGGCTTTCGGATTGGCCCCGGGCGCGGCGCATATCGAGGACGAGCCTTTCGCGCAATGGATGGCGATCCCGACGAAGTCGAGCGTCCTCTGGGTCGAGCTTTCCATGTCCTCGGGCGAGCCCTTGCCGAACACGTTTGTCACGTCGGTGCTGTTGTTCTCCAGCACGGTGTTGGCGACAGACACGTTGCCGACGTCGCAGCCCGCGCGGGTAAACGGCACCCAGGGCGCCGGCGCGATCTTGCCCGACTCGTTCACCATCAGCGGGGCGCCGTCGGGGATGATGTTAGTCCAATAGCCGAAGGCGGAAATGAACGGCGCAGTTCCGTCCGGCTTGTAGTAGTTGAAGCTGTTGGAAACGCCGGTGCCGGTACGGTCCGGATACACGCCGGTCAGCGTCGAGATGATGCCTGCCGCAGTATGGGAGATCAGTACCGTGTGGCTGTTCGAGCCGAGCGTGCCCTTGTTCTTCATGAAGTTATAGAGCGTCGGCATCTGCTCGAGATCCGACGGCACGTTGGGGTTGTCGCGGCTGAGGTGGGTGTTGTCGAATTGGATAAACACGATGTGTTCGATGCCGTTGTCGAGCTTGCAGCGTTTCTTGCGGTCACCTCCGCCCGACCGCTCGCGCTCGCCATCATCGGACGACTCGCGATGGGCCGCGGTCGACGCCGGATCCTCCCGCTCGGCTGCGCTCGCCGGCTGGCCCAAAGAGACGGTGAGCGACGCTGCGGCCGCAAAACAGGCAATCCCTCTCATGTCGGGAATCCCCCCGAAATCCGCAATCGCGGTTGAACGAGCGCGAGGCCGCGCCGCGCCGGGGAACCTATGCGGCAACTGTTACCGATAAAGGTCACGGATGTTGCAGCATCGTGACTGCCGCGGCACTCGGCTTTCGGCCGCGGCGGCGGAGGGCCGGCCGGTGGAGGCGGTGAGTCTGCACACGAATTAGGCAGCCGGCACGCGCCATCTTGGGGCCTGCGGACCTGCGCTTGACACCGAGTTAGTCGGTGCTTGAAGCGATTCGCGTCCCCCGCGATCTTATGCATATTATGGCGTTCGCGCCGTGCCGAGGCCGGCGCGTCGAGAAAACTTGCGCCAACAGCGTCAGGTGAAGAGCATCGCGATGGCATTGCCGGAGAGACTGGGTCTCTACGACCCGCGCAACGAGCATGATTCGTGCGGTATCGGTTTCGTCGCCAACATCAAGGGACGAAAATCGCACGACCTCATCGCGCGCGGCTTGCAGATCCTGGTCAATCTGGATCATCGCGGCGCGGTCGGGGCCGACCCGCTGGTCGGCGACGGGGCCGGCTGCCTCATCCAGATGCCGGACGCGCTGTTGCGCGATTGGGCGGCCAAGCAGGGACTGACACTTCCCGAGCCCGGCCATTACGCCGTGGCGATGTGCTTTCTGCCGTGGGACGAGCGGGCGCGCGCCATCGCGGTCGAGCATGTCGAGGGGTATATCAAGGCCGAGGGACAGACTTTGATCGGCTGGCGGGACGTGCCGACCGACACGACCGGGCTCGGTGCGACCGTCATCGAGACGATGCCATGGATCAGCCAGGCGATCGTCGCCCGCAGCCCGGAGCTTGCCGACCAGGATGCCTTCGAGCGCAAGATCCTGACCATCCGTAAGCAGGCCCTCAACACCGTCGTGGCACTGGCCGATTATCACGGGTTGCCGGCATTGCGGCACCTCTACATGCCGTCGTTCTCGACCCGCACCGTCGTTTACAAGGGCTTGCTGCTGGCCCCGCAGGTCGGAAGCTTTTACAAGGACCTTCGTAACCCGTTGACGGTCTCGGCGCTCGCCTTGGTGCATCAGCGCTTTTCAACCAACACCTTCCCGTCATGGCGGCTCGCCCATCCCTACCGGTTCCTCTGCCATAACGGCGAGATCAACACGGTACGCGGCAACGTCAATTGGATGGCGGCGCGCCGGCAGGCAATGACCTCCGAGCTGTTGGGTGCCGATCTAGCGAAAATGGTGCCGTTGATCGGGCCGGGTCAATCCGACACCGCCTGCATCGACAATGCGCTAGAGCTTCTCGTCATTGGCGGCGGCTATTCGCTCGCCCATGCAATGATGATGCTGATCCCCGAAGCTTGGGCCGGCAATCCGCTGATGGATCCGCAGCGGCGGGCGTTCTACGAATATCACGCGGCGCTAATGGAGCCGTGGGACGGTCCGGCGGCGATTGCCTTCACCGACGGCCGCCAGATCGGCGCGACCCTCGACCGCAATGGCCTGCGGCCGGCGCGCTACGTTATCACCGACGATGATCATCTGATCATGGCCTCCGAGGCAGGGGTATTGCCGGTCCCGGAGGAGAAGATCGTCCGCAAGTGGCGGCTGCAGCCGGGCAAGATGCTGCTGATCGACTTCGAAGAAGGTCGCATCGTCGACGATGACGAGATCAAGCGCAAACTTGCTGCCGAGCATCCTTACGCAGCGTGGCTCGAGGCGACCCAGTTCAATTTATCGAACCTGCCGGACCTGGCGGAGGAGCACCGAGAGGAGTTCGCTCGGGCAACGGTGCCGATCCGGCCCAACGACCCGTCGGTCCAGCTGAAGCAGCAGCAAGCCTTTGGCTACACCCAGGAGGACATTCAGTTCTTCCTTGAGCCGATGGCGCGCGATGCCGACGACCCGGTCGGCTCCATGGGTACCGATACGCCGATTGCCGCTCTGTCGGACAAGCCGAAGCTCCTCTACAATTACTTCAAGCAGAATTTCGCCCAGGTCACCAACCCGCCGATCGATCCGATCCGCGAACA
>DATNKF010000507.1:0-3683 GCA_035603555.1 Allostellaceae bacterium | reverse complement strand
TCATCGGCCGGTGGGGGCCGCAGGCCGTGATGCCGTTGAACTATGCCGGCCCGCACGGCTTTCTCGCCGGGGACAGCATGTCGTTGCGGTTCTTCCATTGGCTCGGCGCCACCCAGCTCTACCGGCGGGCGTTGTGCGGCGGAGTGCGCAGCGAGGCGTGGGTTGGGACCTATGGCGCCGTCCCCGGATGCCCGCCCGAATTCGCCGAGCACGCCCGACTCAACGTCGTCTGGGGCAACAACGCGACCGCCACCAATCTGCACCTCGTCCGCAGCATTCGCCGGGCCAAGCGCGCGGGCGGCAGGCTGGTCGTCGTCGACCCGCTGCGCACCAAGATTGCCGAGCAGGCGGATCTGCATCTGCAGCTTCTGCCTGGCACCGATGTCCTCCTCGCCTGGTCTGTTGCGGTCGAACTCGAGCGGTCGGGGTCTTTGGACCCGGCCTTCATCACCGCCAATGTGCTGGGCGCCGAGGAATTCATGGCGCGCGCCCGGGAGTGGCCGGCGGCACGGGCGGCCGAAGCCTGTGGCCTGCAGGAGAGCCAAATCCTGACCCTTGCGCGCTGGATGGCCGAGGCCGATCCCCTCGTGCTGGCACCCGGCAACGGGCTCGAACGCGGGCGCAATGGCGGCAGCGGCATTCGCGCCGCGATCGCCTTGCCAGCATTGCTCGGCAAGCTGGGCAAGGGCAGCGGCGTCGTTCTCGCCGCCGGCAACGCGTTTCCCAAAACCCCGGCTAGACTGCAAAGGCCGGATCTGCTGCCTGCCGGCACTCGCACGCTCAACATCAACGACATCGGCCGGCATCTGGCCGAGGACGACATCGACCCGCCATTGCGCGCGCTCTTCATCTACAATCACAACCCGATCGTCGTGCACCCCGACCAGAACCGCATGCGCCGCGGCCTCGCCCGCGACGATGTGTTCGCGATCGGCATCGAGTTGACGATGACCGAGAGCATGACCCATTGCGATGTCGTGTTGCCGGCGGCGACCCATTTCGAATACGCGGATCTTTATGCTTCCTACGGCCACCATTGGCTGCAGCGCGCCGACCCGGTGATCCCGCCGCTCGGCGAGTCATTGCCAAACACCGAGGTCTTCCGCCGGCTCGCCGCACGCTTCGGCTACACCGAGTCGTGCTTTGCCGCCGATGACGCGGCATTGATGGACGACGCCGTCGATATTGCAGATCCGCGGCTGGGCGGCGTCCGGCCAAGCGAGATCCCGACCCGCCGGGCATTGCAGATGGCGGGACCGGACGGCGAGCCGTTGGTGCTCTTCGACAACGTCTTTCCGGCGACCCCGTCGGGCAAGATCGAGCTGAAATCTGACGCGTTGGCCGAGCGCTGGGGTGCCGCGGCCGTGCTGCCGGCTTGGCGCGAGCGGCAAGCCGCCTACCCGCTGATGCTGATCTCGCCGGCATCCGACAAGCGCATCTCGTCGACCCTCGGCGACCTCGCCGTTTCGCGCAAGGCACCGCCGCTCCTGATGAACCCCGCGGATGCAGGGCCGCGCAGCCTCGAACACGGCAGCCGGGTGCGGGTGTGGAACGAGCGCGGCGAGGTCGTCCTGCGGCTCGCCGTCACCGACGCCGTGCGCCCCGGCGTCGTCGCCAGCGAGAAGGGCGCATGGCTGATGACAAGCCCGACCGGGCAGACGATCTCCGCACTCGTCTCCGCCGATCTCAAGGCCGATCTTGCCGAAGGTGCATGCTTCAACGACACGCCGGTCGAGGTGAGCCGGTCTTGACTATAGCCACACGCGTGGCTACGTCCGGATCTGGATGGACTTTGAGTGGTCCGACGCCAAACGCATAGCCGTTCTGGAAGCGCGTGGGCTTGATTTCGTAGATGCCGAGATCCTGTTTGACGGCCGACCGCTTCACACGGTCGCGTCGCCTCGCTCCGCGGAAGAACGCTGGCTGAGCGTAGGTGAGCTTAATGGGCGGCTAATCGCGGTGGTCTGGACGTGGCGAAACGAGACCATTCGCATCATCACGATGAGGAGGGCTCGCGATGCGGAAAAGGAACGATACCGTACGCTTTTCGGCTGAAGAGCTCGCGGCCATGCGCCGGCGGGGGGAGAGCCGCACCGATTGGACAAAGGTCGATTCCATGACGGAGGCCGAGCTTGAGGCCAGCATCGCCGCCGATCCCGACGACGTGCACGAGACGCCAGATTGGAGCCAGGCGGCACTCGGGCTGCCGCCCCGAAAGGAGCACATCAACATCCGCATCGATGCCGACGTGCTGGCTTGGTTCAAGCAAACCGGTCGGGGCTACCAGACCCGGATAAACAACGTGCTCCGCGCCTTCGTTGAAAGCCGCAGACACACGACGCGATCATAACCCGGTTCGCAGGTCGCCCGCGGGTAAAGGCGCGCGGCCCTCAGGTCGCGAGCGCGAGCGGCTGTAGGGCGGGCGCCGCGCGCAGGCGCCAGGCGATGGTCAGGTGGACGAGCAGCCACAGCGGGACGAGCGTCGTCGGGATCAGGATCCACGGAAGTGTCGCCATCACGACGTTCCCGGGGCCTTCGGTGAACAAACGAAAGGGCGTACCGGGCGACGAGAGGGCGGCGAGCATGAGCGCGGCGACGAGATCGAGGGTGCCGAAGGCGTTCCAGGCCGCGATCAGGCGGCGCGGCGGGGGTGTGCCGGCAGCCGTCATCGCGGCGAGCGGGATGGCGACGAGACCGGTGATGATGTCGCCCAAGGCGGCCGATTGAGCAAACGGCGCCGACAGCCGGCCCTGAGCAAAGAGGATGAGGAAAAAGACCCCGGCGATGCGGAAGGCGTTGATGCCGATCAGCGCCGACAGCGGCAATGCCAGAAGGGTGTCGCGGAAGGCGGGCCACGAGAACCAAGCCGCAAGGCCGCCGATCATCAGCGCGCCGAAGCCGAGAATCGGGCCCGGGACGCGGCCGATCGCCCCTGGCGCGAACCCTCCGGAAGCGGTGATGCCGATCATCAAGACGACCCAGCCGGCAGCAATGCCGTAGGCGCAGGCGCGGACGGCAGGGCTGAGCGACGCCGTGCCGATCAGCGTGATCAGAAATGTGACCAAGACGGCCGACACCGTGAGAGCGGCGATCACATCGAGCATCGGATTTCTCCTGTATATACACCTTGTTGAACGAAGAAGTGCCTGTTCATGACTGACCCGATCGGGCGGCAGCGAAGTTTCGCCCGGCGATGTCCTGCGCCTCCCGCCACGCCGGGAAGGCCTCTTCGAGCTTGGCCCGGCCGGCTGGGGTAATCCGCAGGGGCCGCTCCCTTCCGTCCGTCGATCGATCGCTCCCGACCCAGCCATTGCGCTCGAGGCGTGCGGCACCGCGGGTCAGGGTCGTGTGCTCGAGACCGAGTGCTTCGGCGAGCGTCCCGATCGGCCTCGGGCCGCCGAGCGCCAGCCCGACCAGGACCGAGAATTGGGTGGCGCGCAGACCGTGTGGGCGAAGCTTTTCATCGAACAGCCGGGTGATCGCACGCGCCCGTCGGCGGGCGGCAAGACAATGGCAGGTTGCGCAGACCATCAGGTCGGGTCGGCCGTCCATGCCAAAGAATATGTATATACACCTAACCGCCGTCAAGGGCGGTCGCGTTGACGGGTGCGCAAGGTCATGCTCGGAGCAGCGCCGCCATGACGCGCTCTCGGGTCAGCGGCAGATCGCGCAGCCGCGTCCCG
>DATNKF010000506.1:0-2529 GCA_035603555.1 Allostellaceae bacterium | reverse complement strand
AGCCCTGGAACAAGGGCAAGCTCATCGGCGCCGGAATTCGGGCTCTCAATCGATGTTTTACCCAAAGAGGGCCCCTAATGTCGGGCGACAGATGAAACTGGGCCTTTGGCGACATTGAGAACTGGACCCCTCCGTAAGGAGGAGGGTTCGATAATGGAGGATTGGGTGCAGCCTACTTCGCGGGGGGAGTTACCGCGGAGGGAGGTGATGCAGACGCCGGACGAGGTCGCGGCGATGCTGCGGTTAAAGGCGCTGGGGTGGGGTGTTCGGCGGATCGCGGGCGAGCTGGGATGCAGCCACATGACGGTTCGTCGGTATTTGTCAGAAGGCGGCTGGGTAGCGTACCGCGGTCGCGGTCGGCCGCGGACGCTGACCGGGCTCGAGGAGTGGGTGGCTGAGCGTTTCCGCCGGCATGCCGGCAACGCCGATGTGGTTCGTCAGGAGCTCGAGCGCGAGAAGGGGATCCGTTTGACGCTGCGGACGGTCGAGCGCGAGGTGCGTCACTTACGGCGCGAACTGGAAGCGGAAGCGCGGGCGACGATCCGCTTTGAGACGCCGCCTGGCAAGCAGCTGCAGATCGACTTCGGCGAGCGCCGAGCAATGATCGGCGACGAGAACGTTAAGGTGTCCCTGTTTGTGGCGACGTTGGGCTATTCGCGGCGGCTCTATGTCCGGCCGTTCCGCAACGAGCGCCAGGAGAGTTGGTTTGCTGGCGTGGAGGGCGCCTTCCGTCACTTCGGCGGGGTTACTGAGGAGGTGCTGCTCGACAATGATCGCGGGCTGGTCGCTCGTCACGACCGGGTGACTCGGGAAGTCGAGTTCAATGCCCGGCTTCACGCCTTCGCCAAGCATTGGGGTTTTCGGCCGCGCGCCTGTGCCCCCTACCGGGCGCGCACCAAGGGGAAGGACGAGCGTGGCGTCGGCTATGTCAAGAAGAACGCCATTGCCGGACGGCAGTTCGAGAGCTGGTCGGCATTGGAAGCCCATCTCGAGGAATGGACGCGCGAGGTCGCCGATCAGCGGGTGCACGGCACGACCGGCGAGGCGCCGATTGAGCGCTTTCGGCGCGCCGAGGCTGGCGCGTTGCGCTCGATCACTGAGGTTCGCCCGTTTGAGATGGCACGCGAGCTGGTGCGCAAGGTGCAGGCTGATTGCGTCATTGAGGTCGATAGCAATGCCTATTCGGTGCCATGGCGGCTGATCGGTGAAACCGTGCGCGTGGTAATCGCCGGCGATCTGCTCCGCATCAGCCATGCCGGGCGGGAGGTCGCGGTTCACCATCGCCGGACCGGCCGGCTCGAGCGTGTTGTCGACCCGGTCCACTTCGACGGCGTCGTCGGCTTCGGCTCAAAGGCCCGGCTCGCGACCGTCCCAACTCCCGAACCGATCGGCGCAGATGAGCTATTGCGCCCGCTCCTCGAATACGAGCGCGTGGTCGGAGGGCGCTGGTGATGGAGCATGATCACCTGGTCGCGATGCTAAACCGGCTCAAGCTGACGGCGATCCGCGATCAGCTCGACAGTCTGATCGATGAGGCGGCCCGGCGTGAGCTGACCATTCGAGAGGCGCTCTCTCTGTTCTGCGAGCGCGAGATCGGCCGTAAGGATGAGCGGCGGATCGAGATGAGCATCGGGCTGGCGCGCTTCCCATTCGTCCGCGATCTCGACGGCTTCGACTTCGCTGCCCAGCCCTCGATCGACAAGAAGCAGATCCGCGAGATCGCGGCCGGGCGCTTCATCGCCAATGCCGAGGCGGTGCTGTTGTTGGGGCCGCCCGGGGTCGGCAAGACGCATCTGGCAGTGGCGATCGGGCGCCAGGCGATCCTTGCAGGCTATACCGTGCTGTTCGCTCAGGCGCCGACCCTGGTGGCCCAGCTTGCCAAGGCCCATAGCGAGGGCCGGCTCGAGGATCGCCTCACCCACTTTGGCAAACCGAAACTGCTGATCGTCGACGAGCTCGGCTATCTGCCGTTCGAGCCCAGTGCGGCGCATCTATTCTTTCAGCTCGTCTCGCGGCGCTACGAGCGGGGCAGCATGCTGATCACCAGCAATCGATCCATCGGCGAGTGGGGAACGGTGTTCGGCGACGCCGTGGTGGCAACCGCCATCCTCGACCGTCTCCTCCATCACAGCCACGTCCTCACCATTCGCGGCGACAGCTACCGGCTCCGCCAGAAGCGGCGCACCGGCTTGCTGAAGGCGCCGCCCATCGCGCAGAGCGTGCCAGTACCAGCATGACCAGGAGCTTGCCCAGGTGGGTACACAGGAACCTCCCGCGCGCCGCTCCGCCAGACTCTTGGCGGTCGCTGCGCAGCGCGCGGGTCCCTCCTGTGCACTACCTGGACAGGCTGCCCCGACCGAGCCTCGGAGCAACATCACTTAACCCGGGGGGTCCAGTTCTCAATGTCGAAGAGGGTCCAGTTCCGGACGTCGGTTGACACAGTTGCACCCCTTCCTTGCGCAACAAGCGCCATATCGCATCGTCCGAGACGCCCAGGGCCGCCGCCACCGACGCGCCGTCCCAGCTGGC
>DATNKF010000505.1:0-7100 GCA_035603555.1 Allostellaceae bacterium | reverse complement strand
GAAAGCTTGGTTTGTTCCACCCCTCGTCATTCCGATTTTTGTCGTCCTGATGGTCGTGGCGTTCGCGGCCTATCAAGCCCTCTAAGCACGACATCCCATTCACGGAACAGTCATGGGCATTTCGATAAGCGACGAGTGGACGGATTCAGGAAACCGCCGGAAATGCACCGGCCTAGGGATGCCCTACAAGCCGTGAAACCAACTGGCGTGGTGCAGGGTTCAACACGGCTCGGACGCCGCTTTGACGCCATCAGAGGTTTGATCGGCCCGTGTTTGCCGATCCCAATATCCATCGTGCTGCGGGCTTGCTCATGTGGCGCCATGGCGCAACGCTAGTGTTAAGGCTGCACGGATTGCCGACACAATGCGTGGCCGAGGACGCTTCCAACCGATAAAGGTGATGTTAATCACCCATTGCAATATGCTGCCTGGCACGGTGCTCAGTGAAGGTGAAGTAGCGATGAACCCAGATGAATTAGCCGACGCTGCACGCAAGCTCGCTCACGCGCTCGGCATCCCGGTCTATATTCGAGATGGCCGGATATACCAGCACGGCCCAGGCCGTGAGTTTATGCCGCCAACTAGCTCCCGCCAAAGCGTGGCAGACGTCTCCTCCGACGAAGATGCTTTTTCCACCAAGACGGACCAGGCGGAATGAAGGCCACGATTGGCCCCTTGGCTGCGATCGCAGCCGCCACGCTGCTGCTCGTGGAGTGAGGAGCGGCGGGATTTTCTCGCGGTGCGGCCGAGGCCAAAGGCTCGCACCGCGAACCCCTCCCCGATTAGCCTCACGCGTTCTTTGCGGAAGCTGAAATGCGCGCTACACTCTTTTCGGCGGTCCAATTGACCAACGAAGGGAGAGCCAATGCCCCGGTATCTGTGGATAATCGTAACCGGCATCTTGGTAATCTATGTCCAGCGAGACGCCCTCGCTCGCGAGAGATCGTACGAAGCGCCCGCGGAGAACGTGCGCAAGAGCGAGCTATACGACTACCTCCTAAGCACGAATGCCGGCTTTCGGGCTTACCGTGCGAAAAAGGAATGCCGGCCTATCGTCAACGATCCCGCGTTACGCGGCGGCTGCCTTGCCTCATTCGATACCTATGAGCCGGTCAGGAAATGACCGAATATTGAACTTTGGGACAGCGATCGGTCGAGCTTAAAGGCATTCGGCTCGATCAGGCCAACGCGAGCACCGGGTTCTTCGCTCTGCGTCCGACGGCCGGACCGATATCGCGCCAACGCGGGCACGCCACCGCGTGACCGGATTCGTCCTGCAGCACCGGCTCGGCCTCGCGGCAGGACGGCTCGGCGTGCCGACATCGGCTCGAAAAGACGCAGCCGGGCGGTAGGCGCGCTGCGCTCGGCGGCTCGCCGTGAAGAGCTACCGGGCGGGCGGCGCTCGGATCGAGCCGAGGCACGGCATCGAGAAGAGCCCTGGTGTAGGGGTGCCGCGGTGCCGCAAAGAGCTGGTCCGCCTCGGCCACCTCCACAATACGCCCCAGATACATGATTGCGACGCGATCGCACATCCGCCTGACGACCGAAAGGTCGTGCGAGATGAAGAGGTAGGTCAATCCGAAACGCTTGCGCAATTCGAGCAGCAGGTTGAGCACCGTTGCCTGGACCGACATGTCGAGACCCGAGGTCGGTTCGTCGAGGATCACAAAACGCGGCTGCAGCAAGAGGATGCGGGCGAGTGCCACCCGGCGCAATTGGCCACCGGACAGTTCGTGCGGGTATCGCCGCCGGGTCAGCGGGTCGAGGCCAACCGCATCGAGCATCTCGTCGACCCGAACCCGGCGCTCGGCTGCTGTGGCGATGCCGTGGATCCGGAGGCCCTCTTCGAGGGTGCGGCCGATGCTCCACCAGGGATCGAGTGCCGCGGCCGCGTCCTGATGAACATAATGGATCGCGCTGCGCCGCCGCCGCGCCGCCTTGGGCGGCAGGGCGCTGACGCAAACGCCGTCGAGCCGGATTTCCCCCGCGCTCTCGCGCTGGAGGCCGAGGAGGGTGCGGCCGAGCGTCGTCTTGCCACAACCAGATTCGCCGACCAGGCCGATAATCTCGCCTGCCCGCACAGTCAGGCTGACGCCGCCAACCGCCCGCACCGGCGGCACTGCGGCGCGCAGCCAGCGCCGCGCGCCGCCGAGCAAGACCGTGACGTCGCGCAGCTCGACGATAGCGGGTGCCGCCGTCATGTCGTGACCCTCTCCGGCATATCGTAGAGCGCGCAATCGACCCGACGACCCAATCGGTCGGCCATCAAATGCGGCCGTCGCGTGATGCAAAGACCCCGTACGTCGCTGCACCGCGGCGCGAAGCGGCAGCCGAAGCCGGCACGAAGCGGCGACGGCACGGTGCCGGGTATTCCGCTGAACGCAACCGCCCGGTCCGGGTGGCAGGCGAGCAGCGCCTTCGTATAGGGGTGACGCGGGCAGGCGAGGAGCTCGGCGGTGTTTCCGCTTTCCACCAGCTGGCCGGCATAGATGACGCAGAGGTCGTCACAGAGCTGCGCGACCACGCCGAGATCATGAGTCACAAACAACATCGACAGCCCGAACTCGACGGCAAGCTCGCGCAGCAGATCGAGGATCTGCTGCTGGGTCGTCACATCGAGGGCTGTCGTCGGCTCGTCGGCGATCACCAGCGCCGGTGCGGTGGCCAATGCCGCCGCGATCACCAGGCGCTGCCGCTGACCGCCGGAAAACTGGTGCGGGTAACGTTCGAGAGCGGCCTCGGGGTCGGGCAGCTGCACCCGCCGCAGCAATGCGACGATGCGGTCGCGATGCCGCTTGTCCCGACCCCTCCTGGTGCTGCTATCGGGCGCGTGCCACCGCATGATCTCGAGTAGTTGGCTCCCAACCTTGAACACCGGGTTCAGGGCCAGATAGGGATCCTGCGGGATAAAGCTGATCCGAGAGCCCCGGATCCGGGTGTTGAGCTCGTGTTCGCCGAGCTCGAGCAGATCTTCACCATTAAAGCGGATCGTGCCCGCCTCGATGCGCGCGCCCGCCGGCAGGATGCCGATGATCGCGCGGATGACCGTCGATTTGCCGCAGCCCGACTCGCCAACAAGGCCCAGGATGCGGCCGCGCTCGAGGGTGAAGTCGATATGGTCGAGAACCTGTGCGATGCCCTCGTCGGTCCTGATCGAAAGCCGCAAGCCGCGAATTTCAAGGATCGGGTCGGCCATCAGCGAGACCGTCGCAATCGAGGATCAAAGAGGTCGCGCAATCCGTCGCCAAGCAGGTTGAAGCCAAGCACTGCGAGCAGGATCGCCAAACCGGGAAAGGTCGCGTACCACCACGCGTCCGGCAGGTAGTTCCGGCTCTCCGAAATTGTCAGGCCCCAATCGGGCTGCGGCGGGGTGGCCCCCATGCCGAGAAATCCAAGAACCGCCGCGACCAGGATCGTGAAGCCGAGGCCGATCGTCGCCCGCACGATGACCGGAGAGATCGCGTTCGGCAGAATATGCGCGAATAGGATGCGAGTGCTGCCGGCGCCAATGCCGCGCAGCGCGTCGACGAACAGCGAGGCCTTGAGCCGTCGCGTCTCGGCAAAGACGAGGCGCGTGAAAAACGGCCAGTAGGTCATCGCCAGCGCGATCATCGCGCTTTCGAGCGACGGCGTCAGCAGCTGAGCCAAGGCGAGCGCAAGAACGAGCTGGGGCAGCGACAAGAACACGTCGGTGATACGCATGATGAGTTCCGACGGCCAGCCGCTGGCGTATCCGGCGACGAGGCCGAGCGGGACGCCGATTGCCGCCGCGAGGGCGACGACGATCAGGGCCACTTCGAGCGCACCCCGCGTACCGAGAATGACCCGCGACAGCAGATCGCGTCCGAGATTGTCGGTCCCGAACGGAAAGGCAGCACTCGGCGGCTTGAGCCGCTGTGTCAGATGCGAGGCGACGACATCGCCAGGATGGGGCGCGATCCACGGTCCGATGATCGCGATCGTGATCGCAACGATGACGATGACAAGACCGATCAGCGCGGGAATGTCGCGCGCGAATTTCTTCGCCAGCAGCAGCATCTAGAGCTGCTCCCACAGCCGCGGGTCGAGGAGCCCGTGCACGAAGTCGGTCAGGATGTTGACGACCGTATAAACGACGCCGATCAGCAACGTCACTGCCAGCATGACCTTGTAATCCGCGCTCAGAATCGCGAGCACGGCGTAGTTGCCGATGCCGGGCCAGTCGAAGATCGCCTCGACGACGACGGCGCCGGCGATCAAGGCGCCGAACAAGAGGCCGATCTGGGTGACCGCGGCAATGACCGAGTTGCGCAATACATAGATCCAGACGAGGCGGCGGTGCGGATAGCCGACCGCCCGCTCGTACAGCACAAAATCCTTCTGCATTGTCTCGAGCACCCCGGCACGGGTAAACCGGGTGATCGTCGCGAAGGCGCCGAGCGACAATGTCACCGCCGGCAGCACAAGATGCCGTAGCGCGTCCCAGCACGCGTCAAACCGGCCGGCGAAGAGGCTATCGAGGATCAGCGAGCCGGTGATTTCGGGGGGTGCCAACATCCCGACGCTCGAACGCCCGCGCAACGGCAACCAGTCGAGTTCC
The DNA here is from genome assembly GCA_035603555.1 of Allostellaceae bacterium. Classification (GTDB taxonomy): domain Bacteria; phylum Pseudomonadota; class Alphaproteobacteria; order ATCC43930; family CGMCC-115725; genus AP-15. The sequence goes on along the minus strand of DATNKF010000505.1, from coordinate 2,521 downwards.
ATCGCAAACAGCAGCTGCAGCATGATCGCAAACCAGAAGGCCGCGATTGCAACGCCGCTGATCGACAACAGGCGCAGCAGGAAATCCGGCCAGCGATTGTGGTAGATGCCGGCAAGGACGCCAAGCGGTATGCCCAATACCGTGGCAATCAGCAGTGCGGCAAATGTCAGCTCGAGCGTGGCCGGCAGGCGCTGTCGGATGTCGAGCCCGACGGGGCGGTGCGTGTACTGACTTTCACCGAAGTTCAGACGCAGGATTTGACCAAAATAGATGAGGAGTTGCTCGGCGATCGGGCGATCGAAGCCATATTGATGGCGGATATCGGCGATTTGTTGCGGGGTGGCGTTGTCGCCGGCGAGTGCCGCCGCCGGGTCGGCAGGCACTACGCGGATCAACAAGAAAGTGAAGATCAACAAACCGAGCAGCGAAGGAGCTGCATACAGCGTGCGGCGCAGGATGAAGCGCAGCAACTCTGATCCTCCGCAGCCGTCGCTCAGGCCGAGAGGCGCATCCAGCGCACCTCCCCGCCGCTGCCCACCGGACAGTGACGGAAGCCCTGAACTCGATTGGCGACGCCGCACACCTCGATCATGTTGTAGATCCAGATATCCGGCGAATCGGCGACAACGAGCCGCGCCGCCTGCTCGTAGAGCGGCGCCCGATCTTCCTGCTCGGAGGTAAAGCGAGCCTTGCGCAGGAGATCATCGACTTGTGGGTTGCTGTACCAGCACGACGCCTTCCAGGTGCCGTGAAAACGGCTATCGTACATCTGGCCAATCCAGTTGTCGGGATCGACGTAATAAGTACTGATCCAATGGATCCACATTTGGGGTGTACTCTCGGCCTTAACCGAAGCGCTCGTCATATTGGCGAAGGTGTCGTTGACGAGCTTCAGATTGATGCCGATTGTCGCCAGGTCGCTCTGGAACAGCTGACCCGCCTGGGTCGTCTGCTCGAGGGGTTGCTGCACATGCATCTCGACCGGACGCCGCATCGGCGCGCCTTCGGCGACCGCCTTGTCGAAATATTCCTTGGCCTTTGCGAGGTCGAACTCGTAGCCCTTTACGTCCTTGGGATAGCCCCAGATGTTGTTGGGAAGCGGGGCCGGGTTCCGCTGCGCGTTTCCTTTGACGATCTCGTCGATGAAGCCGGTGTAGTTGAACGAGTGGGCAAAGCATTTTCTGGCGTTGATGTTGTCGAAGGGCGGCTTGGTGTTGTTCATGCGGATGACGAGCAGCCGCATCGTCACGTTCTTTGCGACATGCGCGTTCGCAGATTTCTCGATGCGCTCGACCTGATCGACCGGCAAAAAGCTGTCGGTCATGTCGATCGTGCCGTTCAGCAGCGCCAGCACGCGGGTCGAGGTCACCTTAGTCGGGCGCCACTCGATCCGGTTGATTGGTTGCGCATTGTCGCTCCAGCCATAGAAGTGACCGTCGAACTTTTCGACATCGGCACGTTCGCGGGGCACATAAGTTGCGGGGTTCAGCCGGTAGGCGCCTGATCCCGCCTCATTCGAGGCCAGCCAGCGAGCGCCCCAATCATTGTCGTCTTTATGAGCCTCGACGATGCGCGGGTTCACGATGAAAACACTCGGCATCATTCCAAAAAACGGGCCGTAGCGCTGACCGAGGGTTATCCGCACGAGGTAGCGGTCGGGTGCGGTAACCGAGTCCGGTTTGAGGACCGACAGCCATGGTGCCGCGGGCGCCCGGCCGAGCGCCAAGAGCCGCTGAAAGGAATAGACGACGTCGGCGCCGGTGACTTCGCTGCCGTCGTGAAATTTGACCCCCTCGCGAAGCTTGAACTCCCAAATCAACCCATCCGCAGAGACCGTGTGATCGGTCGCCAGCCATGGCCGCATCTTCGGTGGATTGTCTTCGTACCGATAGAGGTTGTCGTAGGTATTGAGCGCATATTGGGTCATACCTAGGTCTTGGATTTGGTGCGGATCGAGATTGGCTGGGAGGTCCTGGCCGAAGACAAACACCCCCGGTTCGCCAGCCACCGCGCGCTGGGTCCGAAACAGCAATGCAGCCGATGCGAGCGCGCCAAATTCCCGTCGTGATATCTTTATCATCGCCCCTCCCGGCGGATCGGGTGCAAGTGCGAGCCGTGTCCTGTCATGCAAGCGCTGTGCCGGCCCACCGCACTCATACTTGGCCGCGGCGCCCGGCTGCCCCGTGTGCGGCCAAGAGTTGAAGCGTTATCGTGTCGTGTGGTGGATTTAACGGGGAAGACGAGGATCGCAGTGAGAGACCGCCCTACCGGCTCTGTCGGCCGCACCAACCATTATCTCGTCCCGGCAACTGCGGAGACGGTGCATTGGGGGTATTTCAGCCGGTCGCTGAAGCCGGTGCTCTCGGTCGGGAGTGGAGACTTCGTCACGATCGAGACGCTGACCCACCACGCCTACGACGACCACGCGCGGATGATCGACGGCGATCCGGGGGCGGAGAGCGTTTTTCTATGGACAAAGGACGCCAAGAATGTCGACCGACGCGGGGCCGGGCCGATGGAT
>DATNKF010000504.1:0-2247 GCA_035603555.1 Allostellaceae bacterium | reverse complement strand
GCCGTGGCGCTCCGCCTCGCCAAGGAGGCCGCCCGGATCCCGCTCGACGCGCCGGTCAAGCTCACCGTCTTTCCCTCCGAGAAAGACCCGTTCGAGACGATCTACGAGCGGCTGTTTGCCAAGAAGCACGACGGCGAAGAGAGCGGTCCGAGCTCGGGATCGATCGAACGCTCGCTAAAGACGCTGGGGCCGCTGCTCCAGCATCTCGACGCGCTCCGTGATAGCCCCGGCCTGCTGATGATGCCGGCTATCGGGCCCATTCGGTAATCGTTGAGCAGGGTCTTTCGCGTGACGGGTGGGAAGGAACCTGATAGCGTCGCCTGGTCAGGACTTGCCCACCGAGAATCTCTCCAATGCCCGATGCGCTGACTGTGATCCGCCACGCCGAGCGGCCGACCGTAGCATTCGCCGGCGGCGCCACCTACCAGCCGATCGTCGGCGACGACACTGGTGCCGGTCTGCCGATCCGTACCGGCATCCAGACATCCCCGCCGGGATATCAGACCCGCCTGCACTCCCACCCCTACGTCGAGGTGTTGACCGTGCTCGAGGGCTGTGGCGAGGCGTGGCTTGCGGGCGAGGAGGGTGTCGTGCCCCTCGAACCCGGCGTCTCGATCGCCCTGCCGGCGAACCGGCAGCACGCTTTTCGGGTTGTCGGCGACCAACCGCTCGTCACCTTCGGCATCCACATCTCGGGTAAGCGCATCGTCGACTACGCTGAGCCGCCGATCGGCGACGGCTGACCGCTTTCCATCGGCGCTCCGCCGCGCCACACTCGACCGTTCTCGCAACTAGGGAAACAACCCGATGGCCATCAGCCGTTTCGATTTGACACAACCGCCCGGACCGCGCATGAGCCGTTGCGTCGTGCGCGACAACACGGTCTACCTCGCCGGTCTGACCGCCAGCGACGCCTCGCAGGACATCAAGGGTCAGACCAAGCAGATCCTCGACAAGATCGACGGTTATCTGGCTCAGGCGGGAACCAGCAAATCGAACCTGCTCTCGGCCAATCTGTGGATCAAGGACATGGCGCTGTTCGCCGACATGAATTCGGTATGGAACGCCTGGGTCGACCCCGAGAACCCGCCGGCCCGCGCTTGTGTGAAAGCGGATCTAGCACGCCCGGATCTGCTGGTCGAGATCATGGTGACCGCCGCCAAATAGCAGGATCCCGCGGCGGTGTGAGCCGCCGATCAGGAGAGCCCGATCTCACCGTCGACGACGTGCTCGAGCCCGAGTTCCGGGATCGAGAGAGTAACCCGCGGCTTGAGCAATGCGCTTTCCACGAGCCGGCCTTTGGCGAGCGCGTCGCGCACTGCGGTTTCAATCTCGCGTTGCGAGGTCACCCCGACGACCTTGAGGAACTTGCGAATATCCATGTTGAGGCGGTCTTCGTTCATCGTTCACCCTCTGCCATCAGACTACCGGCGTCACCGGTGAAGTAGCTCCGCGCGCCCTCCTCCGCAATTCCCGTCTGATCCGAACCATCCGCTTCAGCCATGGCTCTGAGCTTTCGCGTCCGCGCGCCGTTGCCGGTCTCCGACGCGGGTGCCACTTCCCCGATGGGCGAGCCGATCGCGCTTTATCGAGAATTGCGCCGAAAGGGGAGCTTGCAACCCGACCCGGCGCAACAGCTGGCGGTCGAAAAGCTCCAGAGCCTTTACCGCGCCCTGCTCTATTACCGGCCAGAGACCGGGCTCCACGGTTGGCTCGCCCGCTTTGGCTTCAGCGCCAACGGAGCCGTCGAAATCCCGCTCGGCCTCTACCTGTGCGGACCCGTCGGGCGCGGCAAGTCGATGCTGATGGATTTGTTCTTTGGCACGGTGCCGAACCTGCGCAAACGACGCGTCCATTTCCATGCCTTCATGCTCGAAGTGCACGACCGCATCGAACGGGAGCGCCGCGCCAGAACCGCCCAGCCCATCGACCAGGTCGCCGCCGACATCGCCGGCGAGGCGGCGCTGTTGTGCTTCGACGAGTTCCAGGTCGACGACATCGCCGATGCGGTGATCCTGGGGCGCCTGTTCGCGGCATTCTTCGATGCCGGGGTGGTGGTCGTGGCGACCTCGAACCAGGCACCGGACCAGCTCTACGAGCATGGCCTGCAGCGCGAGCTGTTTTTGCCCTTCATCGCACTCCTCAAACAAAAGCTCGATGTGCTCGAACTCGACCGCGGACGCGATTGGCGTCTCGCGCGGCTGGTCGGCAAGCTGGTCTATCACTACCCGCTCGGCACGGCGGCGC